>JBAPXT010000038.1:0-15741 GCA_049284355.1 Sedimentisphaerales bacterium | reverse complement strand
GGGTTGAAAACTGGTTCGAACATGATGATAAGAGTTATGACGGTATGGGTGAGTATTTCAACGGGAAAAGCCTCAAGGAATTATGGAATGTAGTCCCAAAGTTACCACTTAATCCTTCCTATCTTCTAATAAAGTTTCTGCCAACAAAGGGAGGGCTTTCGAGTAATATACCCGAAGAGATAGTTCAGCAAATGAGTGTTTTCCAGCTTCGATTTCTCTTAGAGCGGGAGGATATTTATCTGCCAGAGTTGCGTAGAGAAATCTTTTTTTCAAAAGATATGGAAAAATGGTTAAAGGGAGATACACGCCTGACATCAGAAAATATGGGAAAATGGTTAAAGGAAACGGCAGTATCACACAACTTTGACCTGACATATGAAGAATTTGGGCAAATATTAGCTAAACCAAAAGACCAACAGAAAGATGAACTCGACATGTTTATGATTTATGCCGCTGACTTGAGCTTGTGTTTTTATGCAGCGATGGTCGATTTGAAATCTTCAGATGATTTGTCTGATATTGATAGTAGAAGATGGATTACAGAAAGCTTGAAAAAGAGACTCTCAAGACTTAAAGGTAGTTTACGCGAAGAGCAGATACGAGAGGAGCGGCTGTACCATTTAGCATGGAGGGCAGTGCACAATTACAAGAACAATAACTTCGAGGGCGGACCTGGGGATGAAGTAGAGCTATTAAATTATTTTAAAGAGAAAATTGTTCAAGGAGATGCTTGGGGAACGTTTATTAAATTTTCTGAGGCATGGAAAAACCAAGAACCGCGACAACTAAAAGACCGTGAGAAAATATTGGCACGCCTTTTTGGAAATGAGACCGAGGAAGCCAAGGAAGCGAAAATGGACAAAGCAGATGAGCCACTAGTATCAGGCATTGAAAATGCCGAATATCAACCCAGTCAATCCTCACCAGCAATCACTTCGCAAAATCAAACGGAATTGGTGGCTCCTTTGACTGCGGAATTGTCCAGAATTAAGAGATTAGTTGAAATCGTGCTATATTTGCTGATATTTCTTGCGGGGGTGCTGTTTTTTAGAAAATAATTTCTGGGATAAGGCTAAGGTATTTGATTTGAAGAATCGAAACTCTGGCTTAATAGACGAACGCTGATTTTGGATTGTGTAATTTATGGGAATAGATGAGGCAGGATTTTTATCGCCAGAAATAGAAGAATGGATAAAGAAACACCATACACAGTTTGAAGAATATTTCGCTCTTTGCCTCAAACTTAATAATCTTGGGCAAGGATTGATGTTGGATATTTGTCCGCACGACAAAAATGGACCCGAAATCGCCCTCGGATGTCTTCTTATCAGAGCCATGGGGGATTTTCAAGCTGTAATACTACTAAGCGAACGGGGGATGATACCACAGGCGAAAGTAATACTGAGGTGTCTTATCGAAGTGATGTTCGGAATTGTAGCGATTTCGAAAGATAAAAATTATGCCATCGATTTCGTTAAAGCAAGCATACGTCAGGGAAGACTTGAAATTGAGGCATGTAAGAAAAACGTAAGTTGTTTTACAGATGAAGAAAAAACGATATTGGAAGAGAGAGACGAACAAATCCAAAAAGAAAAGACCCAAATCGGCGAAGGCAAAATCATAGTGGAAAAAACAGCAAAGAAAGCTGAATTGGAAGAATATTACGATTCTGTTTATAGGGGATTGAGTAGTTCGGTCCATATTGATCCACGAGACTTGGAACGTACCCATACATCATTGGATAAAAAAGAGTTATCGTGGGGGCCGGACTCAAAGGGAAAGGATATTAAAACAGTGTTGTTAATTGCATGCGACGTCATTTTCAAAGCATTTGATGGGATTTACAAAGTGTTAGACACTCAAGAGGAGGCGAAGGAAAATTGGATTGCAAGGTTTGCCGAACTAAAACAGGTCTACCATAAGTTATTCGAAAAAGAAAACAAAAGTAACTCCGGATAAAGGCAGGTTTAATTGTCAAGATTGTGGTCTGACAACTCCCGGCGAGCCGGAACTCAGGGCGGGCAAACCCTCCAAACGGAGTGGCAGGCAAAAACACTTGATTAGGAAGGGGGAAAATTGTACAAAGGTAGCGGACAGCGTATAGCGTTTAGGTGCTGGATTCCAGCTTGCGCGGGAATGACAAGGGTTTGATTTATGATTATAGTGGTTATGGGCGTTTGCAGCAGCGGCAAGACGGTCATCGGCGGACTTCTTGCCCAAAGGTTAGGATTATCATTCTGCGATGCAGATGATTTACATCCTGAATCAAATGTCAAAAAGATGAGCAGAGGCATCGCTCTGAACGATAAAGACAGGCTGCCGTGGCTAAAGAGTATGGCAGGGAAAATGGCCCAATGGGAGAAAAGCGGCGGGGCGGTTTTAGCGTGTTCGGCTTTAAAGGATTCTTACAGAAACATATTAAGGGCCGGCAGCAGTGATGTGAGATTTGTTTATCTTAAGGGGACAAAGGAGGTCATTCTCGATAGGATAGAAAATCGCAAGGGACATTTCTTTCCCGCCTCTCTGGTGGACAGTCAGTTTGCAACCCTTGAGGAGCCGGAAGATGCAATTGTAGTCGATATCACACAAAAACCCGAGACAATAGTAGAAGAGATTGTAAGCAAATTGGACAAAGGTTAATTGATTGAATGGTTATATTCGAGGAAAATCAACATAAAGGGGTAAGTTTAGAAAAAGCCGAGCGGCTGGTGGAACGATTTTTTGCCGATCCGCCGAAGGCGAGACCTCGCCAAATGGCGGGGAATGATTATAGCGGCAAAAGACTATTAGTTATTATTCCTGACAACACCCGTTCCGGGCCTATAGGCGATGTATTTAAAATCATTTATGATTGTTTAAACCGAAAGGTAAAGGCCATTGATTGTCTTGTCGCGCTGGGGACGCATCCGCCGATGACAGAAGAGCAGATTTGCACAAGGCTGGGGATGACGCTAAGCGAGCGCAACAGCAAATTTGCACGGGTGAAATTTTTCAGCCACGAGTGGGGAAAGGCACAAACGTTCACCACTATTGGGAAAATCTCCGCTGACGAAATACGCCAGATAAGCGGGGGGCTGTTTTGCGAAGAAGTCGATGTTGCAATCAATAAACTGATTTTTGACTACGATGAATTTTTCATTTTAGGCCCGGTATTTCCACACGAGGTTGTGGGTTTTTCGGGGGGGCATAAATATATTTTTCCCGGGGTCGCAGGAGAGGAAATCATAAACTTCTTTCACTGGCTCGGCGCTGTCATCACAAATCCCTGCATAAACGGCAATAAATGGACGCCGACACGGCATCTGGTCGAAAAAGCCGCTTCGTTTATAAAAATGCCCGGAAAGCTTTTCGCCATAGTGGCTGTAGAAAACAAGCTCAAGGGGATATTCATCGGAGACTGCATCGAGGCCTGGGAAAAAGCGGCTGAGCTTTCCGAGAAGGTGCACATTGTTTATAAAGACAAGCCATATAAAACCATTCTCGGTATTGCACCGAAGATGTACAAAGACATCTGGACGGCGGGCAAGGTTATGTATAAACTCGAACCAATAATGGCCGACGGAGGCATGCTGATTATCTATGCCCCGCACATCACCGAAATCTCATATACGCACGGTAAGGTTATTGATAGAATCGGCTACCATACCCGGGATTATTTCCTCAAACAGATGGACAAATTTGCCGGTATCCCACGGGCTGTGATGGCACATTCGACGCACGTTAAAGGCATCGGCACATATATCGACGGTGTCGAAAAGCCGAGGGTCAACGTGGTATTAGCCACGGGTATCAGCAGGGAACACTGTCGAAAGGTGAACCTTGGTTATATGAATCCGAACCAAATTGATATAGCTAACTATAAAAATAAGGAAGACAAAAGCATTTTGGTTGTGCATAACGCCGGCGAAACGCTATACAGATTGTCCAGCGGATACATACCAACGATTTCTAATTGGTAATTGGTAACTGGTAATTAGAAAAGGTATTGCGAAATGGCAAAGGCAGATTCGATAAACTCACCGCAGGCGGATATTGGACTTTGGGGCCTGGCTGTGATGGGTCAAAATCTCGTTCTGAATATGGAAAGTAAAGGTTTTACCGTTGCTGTTTATAATCGCACAGCAGAAAAGACCAGGAAATTCGCCGAAGAAGCCAGGGGCAAAAATATTATTCCCACTTACGAGGTAAAAGAGTTCATTGGCTGTCTGGCCAAGCCGCGCAAAGTTATGATTATGGTCAAGGCGGGTGAGGCAGTGGATATGGTCATAGAGCAAATTCTGCCATACCTCGAAAAAGGCGACATTATAATCGACGGCGGCAACAGCTACTTCGGCGACACAATAAGAAGATGTAACCAGCTCAAAGACAAAGGATTTTTGTATATCGGGACAGGCGTCTCCGGCGGAGAGGAAGGCGCACTGAAAGGGCCATCCATAATGCCCGGGGGAAGCAAAAAAGCTTACAAAGCTGTTGAGCCAATTTTTACTAAGATAGCAGCTCAGGTAGACGGCCAACCGTGCTGCACATATATCGGTGACGACGGAGCCGGCCATTTCGTCAAAATGACCCACAACGGCATCGAGTATGGCGATATGCAGCTTATCTGTGAGGCATACTATCTGATGAAAAACGCCCTCGGAGAAAGTAGCGACCGAATGCACGATGTATTCGCAGATTGGAACAAAGGCGATTTGGACTCATACCTTATTCAGATAACCGCTGACATCCTCTCAAAAAAAGATGATGAAACCGGCAAGCCACTGGTAGAAGTTATTCTCGATAAAGCAGGGCAAAAAGGTACCGGCGCCTGGACTTCGCAGGCCGCACTGGCCCTGGGTGTTGCGGCGCCGACAATTGCGGAAGCAGTTTTTGCCCGCTGTATTTCAGCCATCAAAGACCAGCGTGTTGCGGCATCGAAGCAGCTTTCAGGGCCAAGCGGTAAATACAGCGGTGATGAAGCTGAATTTTTGAAGGCCATTCGAGACGGTCTTTATGCTTCCAAGATTTGCTCGTACGCGCAGGGTTTTGCAATGATGGCAGCGGCGGCGAAAGAATATAACTGGAAATTGAATTTTGGCGAGATTGCCATGATATGGCGGGGCGGCTGTATTATAAGAGCACACTTCCTGCGCCGAATCAAAGAGGCGTATGACCACAACGCCGACTTAGCCAACCTGCTGCTCGACCCATACTTCAAGAAGATTATAGAAAACGCGCAAGAAAATTGGCGAAAGGTGGTCTCTACAGCCGCCGAACTGGGTATTCCTGTCCCGGCTTTTAGTTCAGCTTTGAATTACTATGACAGCTATCGCAATCCGCGACTGGCTGCCAATATGATTCAGGCTCAGCGAGACTATTTCGGCGCGCACACTTACGAACGCATCGACAAAGAAGGTGTTTTTCACACAGACTGGCTGAAGATTTGATTTAATGCGAACCACAAATCAGCAACGAGTGTGACGGAAGGATTTCGATGTGCGCTGGCAGGTGTCTCGACGAGCTGTAACTTTTGCTTTATTTCCAGATGTGCCCACACTTATTGCATCTATAATGTTTCTTTAAAAGTGGAAGTGGAAATCTCAAAAACAGTATCGATAAATAAAATGTTTTTTTAGAAAACTTCTCATATTCTATATCTTCACAGCCACAGACCGGACATCTCAGAGCGATTGTCTCCGGCGTTGAATCTTTATGTAAATTTTCTTCTATACTTATCTGTTCATTGCGACCGAGTATCTCCAAGGCTCTTTTCACATCAGTTTCTTTCACCTGAAGTTTTATTCCACAATCGACACCTGACAAAAGCCAATACGTTGCAATAAAATTTTTGCCGGCCAGAAAACAGGGTATGCCCTCAACCTCCAGTTTTATTTTAGCAAGTTCGGCTTCCGAACTCGGGTCCGGCCCGAAAGCGAAATTAGCGATTGTTACAAGTTTAGCTGCCATATCCAAGCCATCACTAGGTTATTCTATAAATTATATCCTTTGGAGCTCCGGAATAAAGAGTTGTTTTGAAGGTTCTCTACGGTTAATCCTTATTTGCCACGCGATACCCACCATACATTCAGTTGACTTGGCCGACGAATTTGGCTATCATTCTGCGACTAAGCACTATGCCTTAAATTAAAGATGAGAATATGGATTTCAAAAAGCTTGCGGAGCAAGTTACCAAAATCATCGACGAGACCCCGATAGCTGATATTCATACGCACATATACAGCGAAGCCTTCGGCGATTTACTGCTTTGGGGTATCGATGAGCTCCTGACCTATCACTATCTTGTTGCGGAACTATTCAGGTACAGGCCGGACTTAGACTACGAGGATTATTGGAACATGCCGAAACAGAAGCAGGCTGAGCTTATCTGGGATGAGATTTTTGTAAAAAACTCACCGATAAGCGAATCTGCCCGCGGGGTAGTGACAGTCCTTAATAAGCTTGGGCTGGATATGGGAGGCAAAGACCTTAACAAAATACGCAAGTATTTTGCGGAAATCCCGATTAGCCAATACATCGACAAAGTCTTTGAGTTATCCAATGTCAAGTATGTCATTATGACAAATGACCCCTTTGACAAAAAAGAGCAGGTGGTGTGGAACAAGGGGGGCAATACCGACGGTCGATTCAAGGCTGCATTGCGAATCGACGGTCTGCTCAATGACTTTCAGCAATACAGCAAAGAAATAAACAATCAAGGCTTCAAAATAACAGGCGATAAAGTAGAGGCAAAAGTGATAAGTGCAATCAAAGATTTTCTCAAAGCCTGGATTGAAAAGATGAATCCGGTATATATTGCAGCGTCACTACCGCCAGATTTAAGTGTAGAGGACGGCGGGACAAGAGCAAAAATGATTTTAGAGTGCGTATTACCTGTCGCGCGTGAATACAACCTGCCCTTTGCAATGATGATTGGGGTCAAGAAGCTGTTAAACCCGGCTTTGAGGCTCGCCGGTGACGGTGTTGGGAAAGCCGATGTTGATACGGTAGCCAAACTTGCACGCGACTGGCCAGATGTGAGATTTCTCGTAACAATGCTCTCGCGTGAAAATCAGCACGAGCTTTGCGTAACCAGCCGCAAGTTTAAAAACCTGATGGTATTCGGCTGTTGGTGGTTTTTGAATAATCCGAGCATCATCCGTGAAATAACCGCCGAACGCATCGAAACTCTCGGGCTTACGATGATACCGCAACACAGCGATGCCCGCGTACTCGACCAGCTAATCTATAAATGGTCGCACTGCCGCAAGATTATTGCCGAGGTTCTATCCGAGAAGTATTTTGACATAGCCATCGCTGGCTGGCCTGTTACTGAAGCTGACATCAAAAGAGATGTAAACCGCATCCTCGGCGGACAGCTTTTGTCGCAATGAGCCTATCCCGATTGCAGGAACATCTGGTTGCATATCCTAATGGAATGTGATATAAACAGGCTGCGAAACCAAATTACGACAAATAGGTGAGACTAAAGATAATGGAAGTTGCGGAATTAAAATCAGCTATATCAGAGTTGTTGGCCCGGATTGAGCAAATCCGGGACTGGCTTTGACTTGTCCAGCAAAAAGTCCCAGTTGGCCCAACTGGAAAATAAAATGGCCACGACGGGATTCTGGGACAATCCAGATTCAGCTCAAGCAGTGGTCTCACAATTAAGCACACTTAAATCAATAGTTGAGCCGGCGGAAGAACTCCATCGTGAGGTTAAAGATTTGGCAGAGCTGTTTGATATGGCAGCGGCTGAGTCGGACAAAGAGGAGTTGGAACAGTTAGAAGACGATTTGGCCAGTTTGGTAAAGCAATGCGAACAAATCGAACTACAGGGGTTGTTGTGTGGGCCCGATGATGCAAAAAACTGCTTTTTCAGCATTCATGCAGGAGCGGGGGGGACAGAAAGCTGTGACTGGGTCAATATGCTGCTTAGAATGTACGGGCGGTATTTCGAAACAAAAAAATACAAGGTTGAGGAACTTGATATGACCCCCGGTGAAGAGGCCGGTATTCGGTCAGTGACGCTGAAGGTAAGCGGGCCATTTGCGTTCGGTAACCTTTCATGCGAAATGGGCGTTCACAGATTAGTGCGGATAAGCCCATTTGACGCGAACAAAAGGCGCCATACCAGCTTTGCGGCTGTAGATGTTTTGCCCGAGTCTGAGGATGTTGATATTGATATAAAAGAGGACGACCTCAAAATAGATTACTATCGTGCAGGCGGGGCGGGCGGCCAGCACGTCAACAAAGTAAGCTCGGCAGTAAGAATTGTACATATACCCACAGGTATAGTGGTCCAGTGCCAAAACGACCGAAGTCAGCATCGCAACAAGGCGGAGGCGATGAAGATGCTAAAGAGCAAGCTATATATGCTCGAACAGCAGAAACGCGACGCCGAACTTTCAAAACTTTACGGCAATAAGGGCGAAATAGCTTGGGGAAATCAGATACGAAGCTACGTGCTGCAGCCTTACCAAATGGTCAAGGACCATCGAACAGACTTCCAGACGGGCAACGTGGATGCGGTGCTGAACGGAAACCTTGACGGCTTCGTTGAGAGTTATTTAAGGTATAAAGTTAAAAATAAAAATAGGGA
Organism: Sedimentisphaerales bacterium; assembly: GCA_049284355.1. Classification (GTDB taxonomy): domain Bacteria; phylum Planctomycetota; class Phycisphaerae; order Sedimentisphaerales; family Anaerobacaceae; genus CAIYOL01. The sequence goes on along the minus strand of JBAPXT010000038.1, from coordinate 7,160 downwards.
ATCGGCAGTAAAAACAGGGAGAAAGGACAGGGATTAGCAGAGATGAAAGAAATTATCGATGTCGAAATAAAAGTGCGGAAGGTTGATTTCAGCAAGTGCAAAACAGATTTGCTTGCGGCAGGACAGTTCTGTGACAGCAAAGGGCTGGACAAATTAAACGCTGAGCTTAACCGGGATCTCGGGGGCGCCATTGAACGAGTGATTAAACTGGGCGATTTCAAAGGCAAAAATGGAACCAGTGCCGTCGTTTATGGCAACGATGGCATAGGGGCCAAGAGGGTCCTGCTGGTCGGCTTAGGCGAGAAAAAGAAGGCAACACTTGATACGGTCCGCAAGGCAGCGGCTAATGCGGCAAAGAAGTCAGTGGAAATGAAAGCAGAAACTCTCAGCCTGGCACTGCATCGAGCATTTGAGGGGAGGTTTGATTTGTCTGCAATGGGCAGAGCTATGGCTGAAGGGACATATCTTGGCAGCTATCGCTATGATGAGTTTGTTACTGAGAGCGAAAATGGGCGATTAGGCTCGCTCAGAGTTGAGATAATAGATTCTGATTTGGCAAAAACAGCAAAGTTAAACAAGGGCCTGTCGAGCGGGGTTATTATCGGCAGAGCACAAAGTTATGTGCGGACGCTGGCGAACCGACCGGCCAATATAATAAATCCAGCGGAGCTTGCAGCAGAGGCAAAAAGACTGGCAAAAACTACAGCGGGACTGACCTGTACGGTTTTTGATGAGAAGCAGATGGCTGCAAAGGGTATGGGTGGGGTGCTTGCAGTCGGTTCTGGGTCCAGCAGTCCTCCCAGATTTATTGTTTTGAAATACAGCCCCGCCGGTAAAGCGGCTGGCGGTCGGCCCACAGTTGCGCTGGTGGGTAAAGCAATAACTTTTGATTCCGGCGGAATAAGCATTAAACCGGCGGATAGAATGGACGAGATGAAATTAGATAAAACAGGCGGAGTCGCCGTTTTAGGAACAATGAAAGCAGCGGCGGAATTAAAACTTCCACTTAATGTTTTTGGGATAATTCCATCGGCAGAAAATTTGCCGAGCGGGACAAGCTATCGGCCCGGCGATATTATCACCACGTTCAGCGGCAAAACCGTTGAGGTGTTGAATACCGACGCCGAAGGCAGGATGATACTCTGCGACGGGCTTGCATACGCCGTCAAGCAAAACTGCGATATTATCGTTGACATAGCAACGTTAACCGGCGCCTGCAGAGTTGCTCTGGGCACATATATGGCCGGGCTGATGGGAAACGATGAGAGACTGATGAAACAATTACAAACAGCAGCAGAAGAAAGCGGAGAGAAAATCTGGCCTCTGCCGAGCGGTGATGAGTACGCAGAGGAGATGAAGAGCAAGATAGCAGACCTCAAGAATACCGGCAGCAGATGGGGAGGAGCGTGCACGGGGGCGGCCTTTTTGAAGCAGTTTGTAGGTGACGCAAAATGGGCCCATCTGGATATCGCGGGGACGGAGATGTCCGACAAGACAGAATATACGACAGAAGGCTCAAGCGGGTTCGGCGTGCGGCTGCTAACGACTTATCTTATGAATATTACCAGGGGAAGAAAGTAAAAATATGCATACAGAAAATAAGTCAAAAGTAGATATCGAAAGGATTGAGAAGGCGGTCAAAGAAATACTTTTAGCTGTAGGTGAAGACGTTGAGCGTGAGGGACTGAAGAAGACGCCAACACGAGTAGCCAATATGTATGCCGAGCTGCTGGCCGGGATGCATGATGACCCCAAACAGCATCTCCGCAGTGTTTTTTCCGAGGACTACGACGAGATAGTTCTGCTGCGTGACATACCTTTTTACAGTATTTGCGAGCATCATCTAATGCCGTTCATCGGTTCAGCTCATGTCGCATATTTGCCGAGCGGCGGGATACTCGGGGTCAGCAAACTGGCCCGTATTGTTGATTGTTTTGCCCGCCGGCTCCAGACTCAGGAGAGACTTACCGGCCAGATAGCTGATTTTATAATGAACAGCCTAAAGCCACGTGGCGTTGCGGTGGTGCTGGAAGCATCGCATAGCTGTATGACCATTCGAGGTATTAAGAAACCCGGCTCTGTAATGGTAACTTCGGCGGTGCACGGTATATTTAAGAGAGACCCGAAAAGCCGAAGTGAGATTATAAGTTTGATGCACAAGGGTAACAAGTAAAAGGCTTCTTGTTGTTTATGCATAAACTATCGAGACTGGTGCGGTTTTCGATTAATCCTTTTTTGCCTGAGGATAGTAGTGGTTTTAATTCGTTTGTATCCGAGCCGGCTGGCGAAGGGCTGTCAATATTTTTCGAGTTGACTGTCGCGCTGGTTGGTGAGACTGAGCCGGCTACGGGATTTGTCATTAACGTAAGCGATATTGACAAGAATGTGCGGAAATATGTCGTTCCGATTTTTGCACGGCAGATAAGAAAAGACTTTCGACAGGGCAAGCATATTGGGTTTTTCGAGATAACAAAACTTTTAAAATCGGCGTGGGGACAACTGGCCGATAAGTTCGGGACGGCGAGGTTGAGAGAATTGAGCCTGGCGCTGAATCCTTTCAGAAAGATGATGGTTGATTGCGAAGATTGCAGGATGGGCTATTTTAGTGAGAAATTTGAATTTGCGGCGACGCATAAGCTTTGGAACGATGATTTTTCGGATGAGCGCAATCGGAAGGTTTTCGGCAAATGCGCAAACCCGGCCGGCCACGGCCACAATTATGCCATCGAAGTTACAGTGAAAATTCTTCCGGAAGAAAGCGACTTTTGTATCGGTGATTTTGAAAGAGTAGTGGACGACGAGTTTATAAAATTGGTCGACCATAAGAATTTGAACGTAGATGTGCCGTATTTTGCCAAAGTGATTCCGACCGTGGAGAATATTGCAGCTTTTGCGTGGGGAAAGCTGGTGGGTAAATTCGGCGAGGCGGTGCTGCATTGTGTGACAATCTGGGAAACCGATAAGACCTACTGTTCATACTGCGGGTAGCGACTGCGAAGCATTTGATGTTACTGTGCTTAGAGGAGAAATGCGGGGACAAGCGATGTTTGGTAGTAAGCGGGACATAGTTATTCTTGTTGTCTTACAAATTATTTTGGGGTCGGTGTATATTAGCTGTGTTCCCCGCATTCATGTAGATGAAGTATGGGATTCATCATTAGGCTATAACTTAGCCCATCAAGGTACCCTTAAACATCCGTTTGTCGAAGGTTTCGGGGGAATGCACATTAATTTTATCCAGAATCGAGTCGTGCTGCCGTTGGTTTGTGCCGCAATTTTTAAGGTGGTTGATTATAGCATTGCAACCAGCCGTATAGGCTCGGTGCTATTTGGTGCACTGGCTGTTGTTAGCCTTTACGCTGTGATTCGTCGCTGGTTTGGCGAAAAACAGGCTTTCTGGACTGGGTTGGCGGCTGTTATTAATCCGTGGTTTTTCGAAGCCAGCCGGCGTGCCCGGCCGGAAATTTATTACACGGCACTGGCATTAGTGTTCTTATGGCTGCTGGTGATTTTTTTTGATTCCGGCTCACGACGAAGTGCTTTCTTTGCAGGAGTCTTTGCCGGTTTATCCAGCTTGGCTCATCCAACCGGCCTAATAATGGTTTTTATAATCAGCAGCGTAGTAATCGTTTGGCAGAGAGGCAAGCTACTTAGGCGTCTGATTCCCTGTGCAACCATGGGTTTTGCGATAACTGTTCTGCCGTATATCATCTATGTTTTCCGGGCCATACGGAATCCACAGGTCAGTTTCACGGAGCAAATGCAAATTGGCATGTTACATACGTTACTTCTGCATGGTGAAATCGGTCGTTGGAAAAGTTTTTTACAGTGGCCCAAGGGAGCTCCTCTTGCCATTATTATGTTAGTTTCCTGGATTTTGGCGTGGTATCGGTCAACAGCTGCCGACAAAGTTCTTGCTACAATCATTGTTTTCCTTGCAATGACCTTGCCCTTTGCCAGTGTTAGCCCTACCGCACAATATCTTGTTGCAATTACTCCTTTCTTAAGTGCTCTGGTGGTTCGCCTGATATGGCGAGTTACAGAAGGTAATGGTGTAATTTGGCGGAATTGGTATAACTTCCGTTTTGCGATTGGCGTTGGTACGGCGGTTATCTATTTATCAATATGCGTTACGTTCATTGGGTTAATGTTTTATTGTCTGCGGGGAGCCGATTTTACCAGGGTAATAAATCGCGTGGCATCGGTGGTTGGTCCTGAGGGTCGCGTCTATGGTGACCCGGTTTTCTGGGTTGGTCATGACCGATATCGATATGGTCCTTACTTAATAACTTATGAGGATATTTTGTTAAAAGATGCCATTAAGATGGTTCGCAAACACAATTTTGATTATGCAGTAAGAACTGCCTGGTTAATTGCGCCGCCTATTGGATTTGGTCGGCTGCCTGATGTAATGCCGAAGTTTCGGGATAGCTGCATCGGTGACTGGGTGTGCCGCATATTTGGCACCAAAATAAACGAATTTCGTGACCCTTATTACGGTCCGATTGAGATATACAAGCTCAATTGGGATAAACCATCTCAAGAAATGAAAACTAAAGATAGCGGCAGGCGGGTTTTGCGGCCTTAGAAATGAGGGCAAGTGAATAATTGGGACACGATATCTGTGGGGGAGTGATGTTGTAAGCCTCGTCCCATAAAAAGGCCGTTTTTGACCTTTGGGGTGGGTTATGGAACCTGTTTGTGCATTATGAACTTACAGATGATAGACCACGTATAATTTTTGTCGCAAAATTGGCTGATAATACTTGCCGGAGGCTTGTCCTGTTAAAGCTATCTCCTTTATTTGCCGATACTTATGTTATAAGAAGGCCGGCGAGCGAATTTGTGCGCTCTGACTTCCGATAAGAGACTGTCCCAAAAAAGTTTGATACAATACTCGGGATGTGCTTGTTTTTCTATCGCAGCCGACGGGGACGGAGTCTATGAAGATTAGTTATTTGCTATTGGGGTCCATATGAAGGGGCTTGTTACAGGTGGGGCAGGATTTATAGGTTCCCATCTGGCGGAGCGGCTGCTGAGAGACGGGCATGAGGTAGCCGTTATTGACAATCTTAGTACCGGCAGTTTAGAAAATATAGAAGGTTTCAGAAAGCATTGCAGCTTTGATTTTGTTGAAGGTGACATCCGCAATATTGAACTGATGGAAGCTCTGACAGAGCAATGCGATGTAGTCTTCCATTTAGCTGCGGCTGTCGGCGTCAAGTTGATAGCTGACAGGCCAGTCCATACGATAGAAACCAATATTGGCGGCACTGAGGTGGTGCTGGAGACAGCCAATAAGTTCGGCAAAAAAATCCTGATTGCTTCGAGCAGCGAAGTTTACGGGAAGAACGAAACAGTACCCTTCTGCGAAGATGATGATATTGTGCTGGGCAGCACACGAATGTCGCGGTGGTCGTATGCCTGCAGTAAGGCGATAGATGAGTTCCTGGGGTTGGCTTTTTATCAACAATATGGAGTGGGCGTGGTAATCGGCAGATTCTTTAACACAATCGGCCCCAGACAAACAGGTCAATATGGAATGGTGGTGCCTCGTTTCGTTCAAAAGGCATTAAAGAACGAGCCGCTTTTGATATATGGCACAGGCCAGCAAAGACGCTGCTTTTGTTATGTGGAAGACCTTATCAATGCGGTCTTAGGTTTGATGAACTGTGAGGAGGCAGCAGGAAATGTGTATAACATCGGCTCAAGCGAAGAGATTACTATCGAAGGTCTCGCTGATAAAATCATCGAGATGACAAACAGCAAAAGCAAAAAGGAATTTGTATCATATGAAAAAGCTTACGGCAGGCCCATTGAGGATATGATGCGGCGTGTGCCGAATCTTGAGCGGATTAAAAAGATGACAGGCTGGGAGCCCAAAACAAGTTTGGATGAGGCGCTGCGGGTGATTATAGAAAATTTCAAACAGGTGAAATAACAAGGGATTATTAGAAGGGCGAGATATTATGAAGAAAGCATTGATTACCGGCATTACAGGGCAGGACGGCTCATATCTTGTGGAACTACTTCTGCAAAAAGGCTATGCGGTCTGGGGTATTATTCGACGAAGTTCATCCTTTCATACCGGCAGAATCGACCATTTGTATAGAGACCCGCATGATAAGCCGCAGCTGAGATTGATTTACGGCGATTTGACCGACGGCAGCAATCTTTCATCAATTATGGGCGATGTTCAGCCGGATGAAGTATACAATCTTGGTGCTCAAAGTCACGTTCGGGTTAGTTTTGATATGCCTATCTATACAGTCAACACCGACGCTCTTGGTACGCTTCGGCTTCTTGAGGCAATTCGTTCGAGCAATAAGCCGATAAAGTTCTATCAGGCCTCAAGCAGCGAGATGTACGGCAAGGTTGTCGAAACACCGCAAACAGAAAAGACGCCATTTTATCCGCGAAGTCCTTACGGTTGTGCAAAGGTATACAGCTTTTGGCAGACGGTGAATTATCGAGAAGCTTACGGCCTGTTTGCATGTAACGGGATTTTATTCAATCATGAATCGCCGAGGCGTGGCGAAACATTTGTTACAAGAAAAATTACGCGAGCAGCGGCGCGAATCAAATTAGGATTGCAGGAGAAGCTGTATTTAGGTAATCTGGATGCAAAGCGTGACTGGGGATTTGCAGGTGATTATGTCGAGACGATGTGGTTGATGCTGCAACAGGACAAGCCTGAAGATTATGTTATTGCCACAGGCCAGACACATTCAGTGCGAGAGTTTTTAGATGAAGTGTTTGGCTATCTCGACCTGGACTGGCAGAAATATGTTGAGATAGACCCCCGATACTACAGACCAACTGAGGTTGATTTTCTACAGGGCGATTCGAGCAAGGCGAGAAAAATGCTTGGCTGGAAACCCAGGGTCGGCTTTAAGCAGCTTGCAAAAATGATGACCGATGCTGATATGAAGCTTGCTGAGCGTGAACAGATTTTGAAAGACCACGGCAAAGAATAAAAATGGCAGGTTTTTTTGAGGACAGGCGCATCGTTGTTACCGGTGGTGCAGGTTTCCTTGGCGGATATGTTGTCAAAGGGCTGCAAAACCGGGGCTGTAAGAATATACTCGTGCCGAAGATCGAAGATTACGATATGGTAAAGATGAATAACGTTGTGAGAATGTATGAGGATATGGAACCAG
>JBAPXT010000037.1:0-7557 GCA_049284355.1 Sedimentisphaerales bacterium | reverse complement strand
TTCATACGGTCTTGACCTTATGCAGAATAAATAATGATAGCTCCAATGGCCAAGCCGACTAAAGCCATAATTCGAAGAAGCACGAGCGGTTGTTTTTGCCACCAGTTAATATATGATTTAACCTTTTCAGGCCCGAGTATGAATATCAACAGTCCTGATATTATAAAAAGAACGCCGAAGGCAAATATTATCCAGAAGCGGCTGCACTGGCGAGCAGCAAGTAGAAAGACAATCGCCAGCACAAACCTTATCAGTGCTGCAAAATACATACGTTTGCCCTGTTTGAAGAATTCCATTAGGCGTTTCATAATATCGGGCTTTAGTAAATATACGATTGTCATAAAAACGAAAACTATACCTATAATTCTAATAACGAGGTCCATAATATTTTCCTTTTATTTTCTTGGGACTCCATCTTTCGATTTATCACAAAATGGGTACCCTGCCGATACTGTAGTACTCAATTCCCGCCTTTTTAACTACATCGGGGTCATAGAGGTTTCTGCCGTCGAAGACGACAGGTTTTTTCAGCTTTGTTTTAATAACATCGAAGTCAGGATTTCTGAATTCCTGCCAATCAGTGAAGATAACCAAGGCATCAGCGTTATCAAGTGCATCATATCCGTTCTGGAAGGTTTCGATTTTACCATTCAAAGCAGCCAGAGCCGCCGAGGCTGCTTGCGGGTCATAAGCTCTTATCTTCATCTGACAATCGAGCAACTTCCTTATACAGTGAAGTGCCGGTGATTCTCTGACATCGTTGGTTTTTGCCTTAAAGGCAAGTCCCCAAACAGCCAATGTGGTTTTATTTTGTCGGCCTGCAAAGAAATCGGTAATACGTTTTGCAAATCTTTCCTGCTGATTTATATTTACCTGTTTTACCACTTTAGCTATCGTCATTTCAACTCCGTGTTCGGAGCCGGTATGAATCAGTGCTCGAATATCTTTGGGTAAGCAAGCGCCGCCAAAGCCGACACCTGGAAACAGAAAGGAACTGCCAATCCTCGAATCGCTGCCGAGGCCATGCCTGACCTGTTCGATGTCCGCACCGACCTTCTCGCACAGTGCCGAGATTTCGTTCATAAAAGAAATTCTCATTGCCAGCATAGTATTGGCTGCATATTTTGTCATTTCAGCAGAGACAGGATCCATAAATAGTATTCTGTTGCCCCTGCGCATAAATGGAGTATATAACTGCTTCATTGTTTCCCTAACAGCAGGATTGGTTGTCCCAATAATTATCCTGTCAGGGCTCATAAAATCCTCAACGGCAGCACCTTCTTTCAAGAACTCCGGATTGCTGACATAATCAAACGGTGTTTCCGTTTTGGATTTTATAATATTCGTTATCTTCTTGTAGGTACCTATCGGCACAGTACTTTTTGTTGCAATGATTCGATAGTCGTTGAGATTTTCGCCGATTTCACCAGCGACCGAAAGGATGGCAGATATATCGGCTGAGCCATCCGGTGCCGATGGAGTGCCAACTGCAAGAAAGATAATAAGCGAATTGTCTATCCCCTCTTTCAAATCAATTGTAAAGTGCAGTCGGCCGAGCTTTTCGTTGTGTTTGACCAATTCGGTCAGGCCCGGCTCATAAATGGGTATTACTCCTCTTTTCAGGCCTGCAATTTTGTTAGTATCTACATCCACGCATATAACATTGTTGCCGGCTTCCGCCAAGCACCCAGCCGTAACCAATCCGACATAACCAACCCCAACCACGCAAATCTTCATTTTATCAACTCCCGTTTTTCAATATGTAAGTTTTATCATCGCAAGAGGAGAGTAATGTTCTGTTTTGTATCCTATTGCTCATCGTAGAAGTTCTAACGGTGTTCATCAATAATCTCTATCATGTCAGTGTCTATCTCGACGCTTGTCGCCTGTCCAAGCATATCTATCTGTAAAAGCAAACGTGCGGTGCCTCTTATTTTAACGACGATGCCCTGCAAGTCAGCTAACGGTCCTCCTATAACCTTGCAGTATTGGCCAGTTTTGATGTACTTATGCGGTGTCAGGGCAGCACCTGTTTGAAGGGCTTGTTCAATTTGTGATAGTTCGTCAAGTAATTTTTGTTGGTCTTTGACAGCGAGCAGATTTGCAACGCGATTAGTTCGCAACACTTCAATACGCTGGCTCTCCTTACCACAAAAAAACAGATACCCGCTAAACAAGGGCAAAAGCGAGCGTATTGTTCTGCCCCTTTGGCGCCGAACCTTCCAGTTCATAGGAAGAAAGTAGCTGATATCTTTTTGAATCAAATCATTGGCGAGTGCTTTTTCATTTCTGCTTTTGGTATGAACAACCCACCACAGGCCGGCAAAATCACGGAGTGATTTTCCATCAGGCCAAACAATCGGTGGATTTTCGTCTGCCTTCAACAACTTTATGTTCCTAATTTATTCGGTAGAATTTGAACATTGTACTGGTTCTTACGAATCTTAAGCCTTTATGATTTTGCTGCGACCTTTGCGTACCGCTGCGGTAGCATTTCGAGTATCAACTACAAGTTTTGCTTTTTCAACAATCCAGTCGTAATCATAGTTACTATGGTCGGTCGAAATCAAAACCACATCATAGCCAGCCAGCATTTTAGCAGACAATTTTTTGCTGGTCATTCTTAAGTTATGCTGGCGCTGCTTAGGAGCTTTGGGAATATGCGGGTCGTTGTAGTCGACCTTGGCACCTTTTTGCAGCAGTAACTCAATTAACTTTACCGAAGGGGATTCTCGCATATCATCAATATCTTTCTTGTATGCCAGGCCTAATACGAGCACCTTTGAGCCTTTTAAGCTTTTCCGGTGCTTATTTAGGGCTTCCATTGTTTTTGTTACAACATAGTGCGGCATATTGGTATTGATTTCACCGGCCAATTCGATAAACCTTGTCGGCATGTCGTACTGGCGGGCTTTCCAAGTCAGATAAAATGGATCGATAGGTATGCAGTGTCCCCCAAGACCAGGGCCGGGGTAAAATGGATTGAACCCAAAGGGCTTGGTGCTTGCAGCATTTATGACTTCCCAGACGTCGATGCCCATTCTGTCAAAGACTATCTTCAACTCATTGACCATAGCTATATTGATGCAACGATAGACATTTTCAAGGATTTTTGTGGCCTCGGCTGCCTCAAGGCTGGATACCGGGACAATTTTAGCAATAGCAGCACCATAGAGTTTGCAGGCCATATCGCAGCATTGATTAGTCAGACCACCGACAACTTTTGGGATAGTTTTGGTCGTGAAGTTTTTGTTACCCGGGTCTTCGCGTTCCGGCGAGAATGCCAGATGGAAATCCTTGCCTGCTTTTAGTCCACTGGTTTCAAGTATAGGGACCACGAGTTCTCGCGTGGTTCCGGGATAAGTTGTACTTTCGAGAACGATTAGCTGTCCGGTCCGCAAATGTTTGGCAATGGTTTCGCTGCTGGTGATTATGAATTGTACATCCGGCTCACGGTTTTGCGTTAGCGGAGTAGGTACGCAAATTAATACTGCATCGACGGTTTTGAGGTTTGCCATATTGCTGGTAGCACGAAAGATGCCGGCCTTTACCATTTGTTTAACCTGCGAGTGAGGAATATGCTTAATGATGCTTTGGCCAGCATTGAGAGTCTCGACCTTTTTTTCGTCAATATCAAACCCAAGCACCTTTAATCCTGCTGAAGTAAACGCACTTGCTAATGGCAGGCCAACATAGCCAAGGCCCAAAACACCAACCGTAATATTTTTGTTTTTGATTTTTCTTTCCCATTCTGTCATAGATAACCTTTCCGTAATCGTTTTTTCTTTGCGATGAATTTAAAACTGCCAAAATCAGCTCTCTTGCCCATATAATAACTAAACCGATACTTAACTTAAGTCGATTAATTAAATTGCGGCAATCAGTTTAGACGGGTATGGGCAAAAAGTCAAAAGAATTGACCGTTTAACATTGACTATTTTAGATTGACGAGGAGGGATAGGCTGTTTATTATTGAAATTAAATTATTAAGTCCTTAGCGAGTTTCTACGATTTATTATAGATATACGTTAGGCAGAAACCATGGCTAAATCACGACCTGCTGCAGTCGATAGTTTGAGTATTCTATTCACCTGTGTTGGCAGAAGGGTCTCCCTACTCAATAGTTTTCGCAAGGCAGGGAGAAAGTTGAAAATAGGCCTTTTGCTGCTTGGCACAGATGCTACAGAATTAAGTCCCGCTCTGCAACTGTGTGATAAAGGTTTTCTGGTTAAGCCGATAACACACACCAACTATATCAAACAGTTGCTGATTATTGTCAAGACCAACAAGGTAAAATTGCTCATCCCAACCGTTGATTTGGATTTGAAACTTCTGGCACAGAACAAGCCGAAATTTGCTGCAATGGGCTGTTGTGTGCTTGTCTCAACACCGGATGTGATTGATATTTGCCAAGACAAGAGAAAAACCTTTCGTTTTCTACTCAAGAACGGTTTCGATACCCCTCTTACTATGAGCGTTCGCGCTGCGCTATTAAAAAAGAGACTTAACTGGCCTTGTTTTCTTAAACCCTGGGATGGTTATGCCAGCAGAGGAACCGCCCTCGTGAACAATCGCGAGGAATTGTCACTCTTTGCGAAAAGAATACCAAACGCCATTTGCCAGGAATATATCAAGGGTATCGAACATACCTGCGATGTATATGTTGATTTTAATATGGAAGTCCGCTGTGTTGTTCCGAGAAAGCGCATCGAGGTAAGAGCCGGTGAGGTGAGCAAGGGGCAAGTGGTAAAGCACCTTCACATTATGAACGAGGCTGCAAGATTAGTTAAGGCGCTTAGGGCAGGTCCTGGCGTTATAACTTTGCAATTGTTCCTAAGCGGTAATGGCAGGATAAAGTTCGTCGAAATAAATCCTCGATTCGGCGGTGGTGCGCCGTTGTCAATCAAAGCAGGGGCGAACTTTCCAAAATGGATCTTGCAGGAACTGCTCGGAAGAAGAACAAACATCCGTTTCAACGGTTTCGAAGACAATTTGATTATGCTTCGCTACGATGGTGAAGTCTGGTTGGAAAACCATTAACGAGGAAGGTTGAGCAATGATATTTGATAATATAATTGGACCAGTCAGGCCAGTTACATGGGTTTTTTGCTTTTGGCCCATATTAGCGGTTTCTTTTGTTGGTTCGTTGGCAGCTACGTGGCTGTGCAAAAAGATAGCTATAAAATTCGGAATTGTTGACAGGCCCGATGACTTAGTCAAAACACACAAAGAGCCTATAGCATATCTCGGGGGTGTTGGTATGCTTGTCGGTTTGACAGTTGGCGTGCTGGGAGGTATCGTCTGTTTGAAAGACGAAGAATTTTTCAGCCCCGCATTAAAATGGCTGCTGGGAATACTGGGCGGTGGGGCGGTGGCGTGTTTTGTTGGGCTCGCCGACGATATATTCGATATGAAGCCGATACAAAAAATCCTCGGCCAAGCTGCTGCAGCTGTTATTTTGCTACTGGTGGGTATCATGCCAAATTTATATCGTATTACTGACCAATTAAATTTGCCAATGCCCCACAACCTCGAAATGATTTTAAGTATTTTAATTGTCATATTTTTCGTACTTGGTGCAACAAATTCACTAAACCTGCTTGATGGACTTGATGGACTTTGTGCGGGAGTAACAGCAATTATTACCGTTGCTATGCTGCTTTTGTCAATACATCTGGCGACGTGGGGGTACAGTGAGGCCGGTGACCCTGTGCGGATTACAATTTGTCTTGGGCTTGTGGGAAGCGTTTGCGGATTTTTACCTTTCAACAGGTATCCAGCCAAGATATTTATGGGCGATGCTGGCAGTATGCTCTTAGGCTTTATGGTAGCTGCACTGATGCTTTTGTTTGCGGAGCAGATTCCGCGATGGTGGATGGCTTCAATCGTTGTTTTTGGCTTGCCTATTCTCGATACTGCTGTTGCACTGGTGAGGAGATTGCTTAATCACAGACCTTTGTTTGTTTCTGACCGCGGTCATATTTACGATCAGATGATTGACAGGGGGATATCTTTGAAAAAAACCGTCACAGTTTGTTATGTGCTCGCTGGTATTTATGCGGCAATCGGCTTAGTGATGAGCCAAATAAGAACAAGATATGCTGCAGTTGTTCACTTTTTTGTTTTTGTGGTCTCGGCCATTATTGTGTGGAAGAAAGGTTATTTAAAGATGGAAGGGCTGAGAGGAGCCATCCATAAACATAAAGAAGATTGATAAATTCCATATTAGTCAACCATTTTCCCGGAGCGGCATTTTTCAGCTATACAAAACAGATTTGCTGATTCGAATAACTTGCTATCGAGACTCTCGATCCAAATGAAGAGCGTATGCAACGGTTTAAGCCATCGAAAAAAGTAACCTATGGTGCCAATCACTCGGCGGAAAAGCCCCGTACCATCGAAATCAATGATGCTGAAACCAGTTTCTGTCAGTAGTTTCCTGAGTTTCTCTCGGCTAAAGTGTTCATGCCAGCGTTTCCTTGCTGAAATGTCTCCAATCAGACCGTCTGGATTTGACACGTATCGATGTTCGTATTCTTCTGGCGAATGCCTGAGACAATAATACCACCGATGCAATTTTGGAAACCGAAATTTGAGATTTCCTATATCTAAAAAGGAAAATAAATGCTGACCTGGCACAGTAATAACCAATTTGCCTCCGTTCTTAAGCACTCTGTTTAACTCTGCAAGAAGCTGAGTCTGTTCGTAGATGTGTTCAAGAACATCCAAAGTAGTTATTGAACTGAACGTGCCATCATCGAATGGCAGGTCGGTTGCTTCGCGTATTTTTGTAATCTCCAGTTCCGGAAAGAGTCGCTGTCCCTTTTTGACAGCTTCTTCGCATATATCCGCACCGACCAAGCGCCCGATATTTTTATTTTTCAGCGTATTTAGAAATGCTCCATCGTGACAACCAAAGTCCAGATGTGCACTTCCACCCTTAGTTACATGTTCCCAAGCGAAACCGTAGCGATTATGTGAATGGGGATTATCTGGACTTAATTTGGTGTGCATATCAATCTTTTATTGTTTGTGTTTCGACTATGCGTCAAATACACTATGTGTTGTTAGGCATTTGTCTCTTCTTAATACTAAGCAAAAAAACTTTGCAAAGCTTGACCAATCAACAGCTCTATATTATATTAACATTTATCGCTTGAAAAGAAAGTAACTTTGTATAGAGATTTTTATGGCAAGGAAGGAACTTAATAATCGAGATACCTTGGTCAGGCAAGTACCATTGGGTGTACCTCTTTTAACTGGGGGAAAACAGCCCCGGATACTGTAGACCGTTCTCCTGATTTTTTTCGTTTTTGTCATGCTGTATTTCTGACTGAACATAAGGGAGACACGATTAATTAGGTTAAAAATTGTGAAGCCGGTATTAAACTGGCAGAGCAACAGCACAAACCTATTTTACTTGCTTTTTACAAACTATATACTCGGTACAGTATGGATACATGGCAAAATACCTACAATGACCCCAGAGTCATAAAATACGTTGAGGCCAACTTTATTCCTATCCTAATTTACGCCAATAAACAGCCTGAAATTGCT
>JBAPXT010000036.1:0-15925 GCA_049284355.1 Sedimentisphaerales bacterium | reverse complement strand
TGAGGACAGGATTATTTTCAGCAGGCAAATTCAACAGCAAATGCGGGAGTTTTTCGGCGATTTGGTGTTTAATACGGTTATCCACAGGAACGTTAGAATAGCTGAAGCCCCAAGTGCCGGCCAGTCCATCTTGGCTTACGACCCCCAAAGCAGGGGTACTGCTGAATACAGGGCATTGGCTGATGAGATAATCAATGGCAAGCCTTTGGCTGAGCAGATAAGCTCCGGCAGTGCTTTGGTTAAGGAGATAGACAATGTCAGAATATAAGGTAGGACTGCATAAGAACGTCTCAGAGATCTTTAATGGCGTATCGCTTCCAAAAAGCAACAACGCACTGCCGCCTGCTGTTGCACCTGCACCGGTACATCAGGATAATACTGCCGCAAAACCACCTGCTCCGGAACCTCCTACCCAAAAACCACCTGCTCCGAGCCACATGACTCCCACAAAACCAAAACCTCAACAGCCGCCTGTGCAGCCACCACCAAAAGAAGCCCCGGCTAAACAAACCAAAACTGGTACCACCGTAAAAACTGCAAGGCAAATGCCCTGGCTGCGGACCTTGGAGCAAATTAAAAGCAAGCTCTTTGCACCAAAACCAGGAGTTAATACCACAAGGCAAAAGATGACGGTGATATTGGTTCCAGTTCTCTTGATTGTCCTGGTTTTTGTGTTTATTCGAACCTTTAGCACACCTTCACGAAAGATAACCGGACCTAAGATTGGGCCGGTAAAGGCTGCTGTAGCCGGTTCTGATAGTAAAGTTGATTGGCAGGCTCCGGAGCTTTATCCGACTACGCTTCGCGACCCTATGCAATTCGGCCCAGCTAAGGGCGATACTGGTGGACTAATCGTAAAAGGAATTGTCTATAGCGAGGACAATCCGTCCGCTGTCATTGGCAACCGCATAGTGCATCAGGGCGACAAAGTATCGGACGTAGCCATCATAAAAATAAATGAAGATAGCGTTGAATTTGAAGCAAACAATAAAAAATGGACGCAACCGGTTCAACGATAAAAAGGTATTGCTTAATAACCAATTTTGGAAAGGAACTATCATGAGAAGCGCTGTGATGAAATCTAAGGGATTAAAGCTTTTAACTGTTCTTACATTTGTTATCGCGGTTTGTGTTATCGCCATTGCTGAAAACGGCGATGAGGCTTCAAAACAAAAGGAGGTCCCGGTAACACAGCCCATCGACCAAAACACGCAAGGGCAGATTGGGGACTTAAAGCAAAATGATGTCCCGCCAACACAACCAGGCGACCAAACTACGCAAGAACCAAATAAAGATTCAAAGCCAAAAAAGGCCTCGACGCCGCTTGACCAGCGGATGCAAAAAACAATAAGCGTCGATTTTAGAAACACCCCAATCGAAGATGTGATAAGAATAATGGCTGAGCAGGCAAGTGTGGACATTATCACAAATCCTAACGTTACGGGCAATGTAACTGCTACTCTTACAAATGTGCCGCTGTCAGAAGCGCTGGATAATATTCTTACTGCGCACGGCTACGCTTATATTGCAGGTGAGAATATGATAAGAGTGGCGCCGGCTGGCGAAATTAACGAAAAAGCTGAAAGACTTGTCAGCAGAATTTATCGAATTAACTACGCAGATGTCAAAGAAGTTGAAAAAGCTTTGATGAAATTTATTTCAAAGCGAGGTTCAATATCTTCCAATTTTGGCACCAGCAATATAATCGTTACCGACACCGAATCCAAGGTTAAGATCGTGGATAGCTTCATCGAGGAAATTGACCGCATCACACCACAGATAATGGTCGAGGCAAGAGTCTACGACATAACCTCCACAGAAGGCTTCGATATCTGGGCACAGTGGGCGGCCGGCCGAAACAACCCTATAACTAGTGTTGCTACTCATCAAGACATAACCACCAATAATTTAACCGGAGTCAAGACCGTTGACACTTCTGATACTGATAAAGACACGGCCACGGCCTGGCAGAACAGTGCCGCCGGACTGGCGGCAACCAGCTATGCCTATAGAAAGAGTAACCCCTTTATAGGCGGCTCCTTTGATAAAGATACGGCTGGCACCATACGCCTTGGTTTTCTCGATACGATCAATTTAGATATAGAGCTGAACATTTTGCGCTCCCAGGTTGGGGCAAAGCTCCTTGCGAACCCGCGTATTCTGGTGCTTGATAACGAAACTGCCGAGTTCAAAATCATAAGCGAAATTCCCTATACGGAGCAAAGCCAAACATCCGCCGGCGGCAACATGACGTCGACCCAATTTAAAGATGTCGGCGTTGAGCTTAAAGTTACGCCGCATGTCACAAGAGACGGTATGATAAGATTGCACATCCTGCCGCAATTTAGCGTTGTTTCAGCTCTTGGGAGTATAATCCCAAATAGCGGTGGTTTGCGTGGTGTGCCGACTATTGACAACCGTGAAGTTGACACGAAAACGCTGGTAAAAGACGGCCAGACTGTTGTGCTGGGCGGGCTTCGCAAAAGGACAGTTTCTCAGGATGTTAGCAAAATACCAGTGCTCGGCGATGTACCAATTATGGGAAACTTCTTCAAAAGTGTAAGCGAACAGGTTAAAACCACCGAACTGGTTATTTTCATAACGCCGAGAGTTATTATCGAGCCAACTCTTTCACCGGCCGAGAACAAAGACTTTGAAGCAACCGAATTTGGCGGACCAACGATTACTTATACCGGAGATGAGCAAGCCGAAATGGCACAAAAAGCCGGGAAATAACCACTGCTGAGTCTTCAACGATATCTCTTATCGCCTCGGTGCTGACTCGTCGCGGCGGAGGCCGTGCCGTAGCCGGACACAGCGCCGAGGCAGAACCTCAGTGTCCTATTTTATCTTTTAGTGCGCTTTTTGCTCGCAATTCCCCCCTTTTAGCATCGTATACCATCTTGTTATGAAACTTCTAAAAGGTTGACGCACAACAAAAGCTGTGCGACAATACCATTCTAAAAACCTGATATTAAAATTTAAGGGGTAAATAATATGAAAAGGCAAATAATATTTTCAGCGATAGTTTGCATAATAATCTGTTCGGCCGGTTTCGCCGAACCGCAAAAAGACAGCGAACAGAAAACTGCTCTCACAATTTATAATGACAACTTCGCTGTCGTCAGAGAATCCCGACAAATGTCATTCGAGAAAGGCCTCAATACGGCAAAATTTACCGATGTCGCCTCGGCAATTGACCCAACCAGCGTAAATTTCCGATGCCTCTCCGCGCCCGGCGCGGTATCTGTTCTCGAACAGAACTACGAATACGACCTCGTTAATACGGACAGCCTGCTCAAACGCTATATTGATAAAAATGTTACGGTCGCCTTAAAGGGCAGCGGCGCCGATACAGGCAGAAAATCAACCGGGCAGCTTTTAGCTGCACTGGGCGACAATTTAATATTGAAAAGCCAGACAAATGATATCGAGATTTTAGACAAAAACAGCATAGAAGAGGTTTCACTGAAAGAGCTGCCTGATGATTTGGTCACCAGGCCGACACTGGTCTGGCTTGCAAACGCAAAAGAAAAGGGCGCTCAGCTTTGTCAGGTAACCTATACCACGGGTCAAATCAACTGGAACGCTGATTATTCAGCGGTCTTAAACGCCGATGAAACAAAGATTGATTTTACCGGCTGGGTAACAATCGATAACAAAAGCGGCGCAACTTATAAGGATTCGACCATAAAACTAATTGCCGGCGATGTCAGAAGAGTAGCTGAGCCTGAGCGCATGCTGGGGGCTGCGGTTTACAAAACGTCAATGGAAGCTCCCGCGCCTGCCTTCGAAGAAAAAGCGTTTATGGAATACCACCTTTATACGCTGGGGCGAAAAAGCACTATAAACAATAATCAAGTAAAGCAAATCGAGTTTATCACCCCTGCTTTGGGCGTGCCGATAAAGAAACTCTATATCTATGAACGCGGGCAGCAGATGTATGGCCGTGGCCAGCAAAACGACAAGGTCCAGATAAAACTCGAATTTGAAAATACCAAAGAAAACAACCTCGGAATCGCGCTGCCGAAAGGCAAAATCCGCGTCTTCAAGAAAGACCCGGCGGATGATACGCTCGAATTTGTCGGCGAAGACAGAATCGACCATACGCCAAACAAGGAAAAGCTGCTTCTGTATATTGGAAATGCGTTCGATGTGGTGGCGGAATATACGCTGGTCGGTAGCGACCACGCAACGCGGATGACGCGAGAGATCCATAAAATCGAGATTAGGAATAGGAAAAAAGAGGATATTACAGTTTTTGTCGATGAAAAGTTCCCATCTGGGGTGAACTGGACTATCGAGAAAACAACGCATAAATACGAAAAACGGGATGCTAATACCGCGAGATTCGA
The DNA here is from genome assembly GCA_049284355.1 of Sedimentisphaerales bacterium. Lineage (GTDB taxonomy): Bacteria > Planctomycetota > Phycisphaerae > Sedimentisphaerales > Anaerobacaceae > CAIYOL01. Next base: position 11,570 of record JBAPXT010000036.1, on the reverse strand, counting down.
AGTGCAACTCAATGCAGATTCAACAGCTACGCTCCAATATACAGCGACGCAAACGTGGTAACCGCCAGAGGCGGAGAAGATTAGAGCAGTTGAGCAGTGGAGCAGTAGAGAAGAAGTAGAGCTGTGCTTCGAGGGGTAGGCAGATTTTCTAAGGCATAAATGGCCGAAATTAGGACTAATGATAAATGATAATTGATGACCGGGGGAAAAATAGCGTGCAGCGTACAGCTGACAGCGGATAGGAAAAAGGAAAAGACTAAAAATCAATCCGTCTTCGTCCAAAGGACTCCTCCGCGACGCTGCGCGAAAGCTAAAACTTGCGGACAAAAAATGTTGCCTAAATTAACACCGATTTTTTAGCCACGAATTCACCATATAGGCAAACAAGTACGATGTTCCCTTCCAAGCCTATTTGTTAGAATATTACGAGTTGACCACAGGCAGGTTTTAGGTTAACGTACTCAACGTACAGAAACTAACCGAAAATTGTTACGATTCGATGTAGGGAGTTTTAGAGTGACGTACAAACCCAATTATATAGGAAACATAGATCGCAGCAAAGAAATTGTTAATGCACGAAAATGGGGAGTAAGTTTGATTGGAGCTCTAATAGGGATAGGATTGTTTGTTTCTGAGGTGAAAAGAATTTTACAGCTTCCTTTAGACCTGATGAATTGTGCCTACATAACACTTTTTATTATCACTGGTGGTCTTATTTTTTTGTGGATATGGTCAACGGATAGGGAATTGGATTTACTGTTAAGATGGTTAGATCCTAAAAAATACGAACCGCCATCCGGAATTAAAGAGACATTGGTAATATTGGGTTACGCCGTTTTTCTCGTAATACTTTTGTTCACATCACGTAATCCTTTATGGTATAGTTGTTTTTTCAGTATATATAGCTTAATTGACTTATATGGGGGAAAACTGCGCCGAAAAGAACTTTCGGAGGCTTTTGTGAAAAGTAAAGAGCGAGCCAGAGCAGATTTAGACGACGAAAATCTTGCCTCCACTGCTGAACTCTATATTAAGTTGGTTGACAATCTCGAATTCTATTTTATTAAAAGACCCCACGAGAAGCGCCTCATTACTATTGCGATATTCTCTGTGATTGGATTGGGACTTTCAGTGTGTTGGGCAACTACTGGTACAAGGTTATTTGGGCTCGGGGCATATATGATGTTCATTGTCTTACTTATCGCATCAGAGTTGACAATATGGCGATGGCGTAGTATTCGTGATAATCATATCAGACCAATCAAAGCGGAAATCTATGAGTTAGCCCACGAGAACAAAAAAGAGACCGATTGAAGCCGTTAGGGTATCTGATAGCTAATTTTTGTCGAGGATAAGTCGAGGTCTTTTTAATCATTCAGGCAGCTACGAGTGCGACCAACCATTGTAGAAATTTCCTGTCCGAATGATTTGGTTTGTTGCTCGTGGTTCGTGGTTAGTGAATCAGGGATTGGAAGGCACAAAAAAACACATAGAAAAATTAGGTGGAGGGTAAGCCGAAAAAAGAAAATCAGGGAAAGGGGGCGGAGAAATTTAAAAATCAAAAATGTTAAAACTTACTGGCGAAGTTATTTGTTGAAAGTTGGGCGATTTTGGGTATTGTGTAGCGGGAATTACCGCGATTTAAGAGGATATTATGGCATAGGATGTGTTTGATAAGTATCTGGCGGAGACAAGCAAGGATTTATAATTGGCTTGACGGTACAAGCAATTTTAAATTAAAATAGTAGTGGTTGTGATAATATAAATGCACGAGAATACACGGGTGAGTCAGGTTGTTGTAAAAAAGAGAAATACACCGGCGCCAGTTAATGGTCGACCGACACGCCGAAAGCTTATCGCCTTTGGGTGGTATGGAGGGAAATATTCGCATCTGGATTGGCTGCTGCCTTTGTTGCCGAAATGTCACCACTATTGTGAGCCATTTGGCGGGTCCGCTGCTGTACTTCTAAACAGGGAGCCGTCGCCAATAGAAACGTATAACGATATCGACGGCGAGGTCTGTAATTTTTTCCGCGTTCTCAGGGAAGACAAGGAACGGCTCATTGAACAAATTGGTCTTACGCCGTTTTCCCGCGAAGAATTTGCCGCTGCCTGTCAGATAGCCCCAAACCTGCCAGCGTTGGAACGTGCGAGGCAATTCTACGTCAGAGCAAGACAGGTTCGCACTGGTTTAGCTCAAACCGCAAGCCTAGGCAGGTGGGCGAATTGCAAGAACACCAGCCGAGCGGGGATGAGTGGTGTTGTTAGCCGATGGCTGGGTAGTTTAGATGCTCTTGGGCAAATTGCTGACCGGCTTATCCGCGTGCAGATAGAGAACCGCCCTGCCGAAGATGTAATCCGGTTGTATGACTCCAAAAACACTCTTTTCTATTGTGACCCGCCATATATTCACAATACACGCGGCGATGACAGCGCTTATGCTTTTGAGATGACCGATGATGAGCATTGCAGTTTGGCTGAGGTACTCAACTCGGTTAAAGGTATGGTGGCTTTGTCTAATTATGATTGCGACCTGTTAAATCGACTATATCCCCCTCCTCGCTGGCACAAGATTACAGGGCCAAATCGAACTATCCACTCCACAAAAGATAAGCGAGTGGAAGTGCTTTGGACAAACTACGATCTCTCCAAAAAATCAGGGGGGCAAGGAAGACTGAGGTTTGAATAGTGCCCACACCAGATAAACTTCTCGATAAGTTATTGCAGAAGGCCCAAAAGCTTGGGAATAAATCCTGTGTCGCAGACACGGAAGTCCGTCGACGGATTGAGTATATATGCCGTTGCCTGACTAATCGAGCGGGCGTGAGATTGCTTATGGCGTGTATGTTAGGCAAGCTCGACCAGCCCAAAGTGGACCCTCGTAAGCCTTATACTGAAATTGGCTCGGATGATTGTTTCTCAGGACGGACATACGACGAGCAGTATATAACCAGCTTCATTAATCAATATGCCCTTCCTTGCAATTCGACCACTGCTTTTCTGACACCAACGCTTCGTAATCAAAACACTCCGTTAAGTATTAATACTGAACTGGTCGGCAGACCTCGCGACCTTTATAAAGATACGCTGTTGATGCTAGATGACGTTGCTAAAGGCAAAATCTCTGCTGAACAAGTGTTAACCGAAACCATTCGGTTGCTATTAGTCGTCAGAGACGAACGTAAGGCCAGAATGGATACATTGGTCAAAGGGATCGAGCAAGGTATGGACGCGTTACCTCTTTGCGTGGAAGCGATAGTTACTCTGCTTGAGCAACATCTGGCCTGCAAGCATTCAAGTCGCCTTCCGGTACTTATGGTTGCAGCTGCATACACTGCGGCTGCTTCAAAATTGGGGGAACGAGTTCGTCCCCTGCGAAGTCATACTGCTGCTGATGAACAAACGGGGGCAGTTGGAGACATAGAGATCTGCCTGATTAATGATGAGCGGATTGTTACCGTATACGAGATGAAGAGCAAACGGGTTGTACAGGATGATGTAGACCGCGCCTTGCAGAAAATATTAAATGTCAGTCCACATATTGATAATTATATTTTCATAACCACAGACACAATAGAACCAGTGGTACGTGAGTATGCTGCCTCGATGTACGAAAAAACTAACGGAACTGAAATTGCAATTCTTGATTGTATTGGTTTTGTCCGTCATTTTTTGCATTTGTTCCATCGACTTCGAACAACTTTTTTGGACTGCTATCAGGATCTGGTGCTGCACGAGCCGGATAGCGCAGTGAGCCAGCCGTTAAAAGAGGCATTTTTGACTCTGCGGCAGGCCGCAGAATCCGATGAATGAAAACTTTGTATAAGCATAAAAGGAACGGGGATATATTCGCAATAGAAACGGGCGAGGGGGGACCGAAGCGAAGAACAGGTTAGCAGGTGGCAAAATAGTCGCTGGTCGCTAATCTGTTTAGTCCGGCAATTTAGACGCTAGTCGTTAATTGGAAGAACCGCCGGGTGGCGGAGCCTAAGTACAAGCCACAACATGAACAATGAACGATAAACAATGAACACTATTACAACTGACCTGTACCTGAGTGCAAGCCACAACCAGCATTGACCCGGAGGCGGACAAAGTTATTTAATTTCTCCAGCCATTACCCACGAAATCACCCTTAATGCCCACCCAATCCCACGATTTCCCGTCCCTTCCCGCCTTTTCCCGTTATAACTCTGTCGGGATGATGCCTAAGGTATCACTTCAGTTCGACGGACCAGTAGGCATGGTCGAGGAATTGCTGCCAGCTTTTGTAGCGGGGCTGGCCGAGGTGAATGCGGACGAGAGGATTATGCTTCGGCTTGGCGGGCTTCTGGACGAGCTTTATACCGGCCTCTCTGGGAGTTCGGCCGCCTTTAGCCACGTTACATTTGGTGCAGGCGCAGACCATATTTTCCCAATTCGATTTTCCGCCTGCGCTGCGAGGGATAATGTGGTCGAGGGAAAGCTCGCTGGTGGGGAAACGTTTGCCGCAATACTGGCAGGAGTTTCGGTCGCGGGCGAAGATGTTCCGCCGATTGAATTTTACCTCGCTTCGGGGCAGGCGGTCGTAGAAGAGGAGGCGGATAATGCGGGGGACGGCGACGTAGAAATTTACGGTAGAAATCCAGTCGCAGCCATCCGGCTCGAAATTGCGCTTGAATTCGCTGACCTCGCACCAGGACTGGAAATTGTAGTTGGAGTATGCGCCCTGCTCGTAAGAGACGACCTCTGCAAGCTGGCGAAAGAGCAAAGAAAATGCCCTTCTGGCGCCGATAATGCGGACGGCCATATAATGCTTGTTCAGGACAAGGACATTACAATCCAGGCCGGTATTAAACCCTGAAGCAGTCATAATCCTATATAAGTAGCAAAAAGTCCTATAAGTTGCAAGGAAAAAGTATATGTTATTGTGTGCTCCCTATGGGACAACAAGAGTTGCTGCGTGAGCATTAAGCAGGGAAGCGGGGATGAGAAAAACAACTATTCCCTTAAAGCCAAGCTCGAGTCCGCGGGTACAGGGCTAATCTGGTTCGGCCTCTGATTCGTCTTGCGGGGCTTCCTCGATTTCCACGGGCTCTTCGGCTTCCGGAGCTTCTTCAGTTTCCTCGGCTGCTTTTCTTTTTGGTGATTTTCTTTTCGAAGCCGCTTTGGCTTTCGGAGCCGATTCGGCTTTAGGAGCTGCTTCGGCTTTAGGAGCTGCTTCGGCTTTGGGGGCCGCTTTGGTTTCCGGGGCTGCTTTAGCTTTCGGAGCTCCCGTTGGAACGACGTTCTCTGCCCTTAAGCCTTTTTCGCCCTCGACGACGTCAAAGGTGACGGGGTCGCCTTCGGCGAGGGTCTTGTATCCGTCTGCGGCAATGTTCGAGTAGTGGACAAAGATATCAGTGCCATCGTCGGAAGAAATGAAGCCATAACCTTTTCTTGTGTTGAACCACTTAACTTTTCCCTCTGGCATAAAATACTCCTTTTACAACTGTACTAAACTACCTTACGTGCGTTCCGCAAAGAGTCAGTGCCGGCGAGCGGCTTTTTTGCGGAGGCACGACTTCTTATCGATTATTTTTTATCAGCCGACTTTTGAGAAGAGGCGTAGAAATTTTCTTTCATCAGCCGGCCCATCTTGAACTTGACGGTCCTCTTCGGAGGGACCTTTACCCTTTCGAGAGTTTTGGGGTTCTGCGCAACTCTGGCGGCCCTTACTCTGGTCTCGAAGACGCCGAAATCGCGGAACTCCAAACGGTTATTCTTACTTAACTCGGCGATCATCTCGTCAAGAAAGGCCTGAGTTATGCGTTTTACCAGAACTCTTTTTGCCTGCGTTTTTTCCGCAATTCGGTCGATGAGTTCTTTCTTTGTAACTGTTGCCATACGCTACCTCATTTCAAGAAAGAGCGGTTGAAGGGAATAAATCCTGCCCACCGATGGGCACGCTGTCTTAGAATTATGCGGCAAGTCAAAATCAAACAACCAACAATACATTACACGCCTCTGCACAATTTCAGGCCGGCAAAAAGCAAATGCCGGAACATCGCAAATTACTATACAACAAAGACTTCTATACAGCAAGCAATTTTTTTCAAAAATTTTCCAACCTCTAAAAAAATCTGATATTGCAAAAAAGGACAGAGGGAGAAGCGGAGCCAGTCTTATACTGCCGACTGTTATATGCTGCGGCTGGATACGCAAAAACAACATTAAAATCCGGAGGACGGGGAGCCGATAATTGTGCGTAAGTTGTTTGTTTTAAGGATGTTATGCAAAGTGACCACCTGTTTTTCTGCGAAAGCAAGGCAGTATTGCTTAGGGAAGAGAAAATAGTTTGTTGACCGGAGAGGGACTTATCGGCATAATTAGCGTTTTTGTATTTGCAGAGCTTATTAAATTATGGCTGTAAGCAAGAGCGAAAAAAGCGGTTCACAAAAGGCCCATGGAAGCAATAAAGCGACTGAGGTCGCCAATACTTTCGAATGGCTGATAACGGCATTTATACTGGCCTTTCTCGTTCGGGCATTTATATTGGAGGCGTTCCGGATTCCCACCGGCAGTATGGCTGACACACTCAGAGGGGACCATTTTCGCCTTCGGTGCCAACAATGCGGGTATCAATACAACTGCGGTTCAGCTATGGAAAGATACAGACTGGGGCGGGACGCTATCGCTGCCGGTAATGTCAAACCACCTCTTTCCCGCTGTCCGAGCTGCGGCCATTATGATTCAGCGAGCAGAGCAGTCCCAATATCCAACGGCGACCGAATACTTGTTCTGAAGTGCATCTATCAGTTTTTCGAGCCCAAGCACTGGGACGTAGTAGTATTCAAGAACCCACTTTACCCTCCGGAGAATTATATCAAACGATTAATAGGCCTGCCCGGAGAGACTGTGGAGATAATCGACGGCGACATTTACATCAACGGACAAATCAGCCGAAAACCTGCCAAGGTCCAAGAAGAATTGTGGATGCCTGTGTACGACAACGACTACCAGCCCGCCCAGCCGCGAGAAAGTTCGTTTAACGGACACGCCTGGCAGCAGCCATTCAGAAATGCTGCAGAGTCAAAATGGAAACTCGACAAAGCCGACGACCCTACCAAATTCCATTTAGACAGCCCCGCGGATGAAGTAAGCTCGTTAGTTTATGACACCTCAGTCGGGAATGATTTCAGGGCCACATACGCTTATGACAGTGTCGGAGACTATGAGTATCTGCCGTATTGCAGTGACCTTAGGGTACGTTTCTACGCACAATCGGCCACTAAGGAGGGCCGTGTCGGGGTATCTTTGAGCAAATATCAAACCATATACAAGGCATGGATTGATCTTGGCGGCGAAATGGTCATCGCAAAGGTTTCGGAAGGTAAAGAAACGACATTAGACAGCAAAATAATCGACCCATCAGTTATGAACAAACCTACGCTGGTCGAATTTGCCAATGTTGACCATCAATTGATTTTTCAGTTCGGCGATGCCAAATTAACTTACGATTTTGGGCGTACCGCTGAGGCAGCCGGTGAAAGGAAAAAGGAGATTCAGCCACAAGTGGGGATTTTCGGAGCCGGCACATTAACACTATCACATATAGCAATTTTCAGAGATATTTACTACACCTCTAAAAAAAGCATCAACCGTCCCGACGAGGGAAGGGTAATAGAAGGCAATCCTTTTACGCTCGTGGAGGACGAGTTTTTCGTACTGGGCGACAACAGCCCCAACAGTGAGGACGGGAGATGGTGGGCCAAACCAGGCATAGGTAATAACGGCCGGTCCTACAGGGAAGGAGTCGTGCCGCGTGACTACCTTGTAGGCAAAGCGTTGTTTGTCTACTGGCCCGGGGGTTTCGAATTTCCATGGCCTGAGAGCTTAAAAATTTATCTATCTAAAAACAGCCGGAACAACGGCCTGTCCAGAGTAATGTACTGGCTCGTTTCGTGGAAGTGGATACCCGATATCGGCGAGATGCGTTTTATCCGCGGCGGCTCATCCAATTAGAAACCGGCAATGTCCTAAAAACACAGGGTATCGAAGTTCAAAAGCCATATCTTTCTGTTTTTTGCCATCTGTCCGAAGGGTTATGAGACCCTGAAAAACAGGAAAGTATTATCTGAAAACACCCGCAAAAACAGCCGATTATTAATTGTAAGGCAATTGTGGAACGGGTCGGCTGAGCTTGCCACCGAAGTCTTTGACTATATCACAAAAGCGGAAAAGGAAAACTTATGGGGAGCAAATCTTTTAGCTTCAGCAATGTACTGGGTTTCGGCTGGAGTGTGATGAAGGCCAATTTTTTGTTCTTTGTTGGTGTGGTCGTTGTTCCATCCCTAATATCTTTCGTTGTTTCATTCCTAATATCTTTACCGGGACAGATTCTCGGGCAGGTAATGGAACATTATACTGGGAGATTTCCGCCTTTTCTGGTCTTAGTGATGCTTCCTGCGACATTTATAATCTCTATAATAATCCAAATCATAGTGGGAATAGGCATAATCAAAATAACTCTCAGTTTTTGTGACGGTCTAAAGCCGAAGTTCAGCACTTTATTTAATGCCTGGGGCTGCTTCTGGCGGTACGTAGGCGCAGGACTTCTTTACGGCCTGGTTATAGGCGTCGCCTCTGCCGCATGTGCTTTACCATTTGTATTGTTGTCTGCCGTAATGCGGGCGCCGTGTTTTGTCTTTCTTGTTTCTGTAGCGTTCATTGCTCTGGTGGTAATTTTGTCAATTAAGTTCAGCCTGTGTTTCTACTTTGTCGTCGATAAGGGTCTTGGCCCTATCAATGCACTGAGGGCAAGCAGCCGGGCAACAAAGGGAGCCATATGGCCATTATTTGTCTTCGGTATTGTATGCGTCTTTATAAATATGTTGGGTACGCTCTGTTTTCTTGTCGGCTTACTTGCAACGTTTCCAACGGTTATGGTAGCAATGGCGCTTGTGTATCGGCAACTATCGGAACAAACTCCCGAACTGGCTGAACTTGGCATCAACGGTCCTGATGTCGCGCCCTACGCCGGTAGCGGTATTGCCGGTGGTGTCCAACCTTTCACTGGTATGCAGCTTGACCCTGTTACTCAATCCGGCCTCGCTATTCGGCTTGGGCGGGATATCCCACTTAGCGAGGCTCGCAGTATCCAACCTAAGGGGGGAAAGAAAAACCACTCTTTATTATTCTGGCTGGCTGTATTGGCTGCATTGGGTGTTTTGCTTGTGGTATGCATTGGCCATCGTTTCCGGCCAAACTCAAAAGTTACTGCGGGCACTGTTGCGACTGCTGCGAACAACGCGATTTTTAACAAGACAGCGCTAACAGGGATAGTATACTCTGAAGATAACCCATCGGCTATAATTGGGGGCAAAATAGCAAAAGAAGGGGATATAATAAACGGTATGAAGGTCGTCAAAATACACAGGGACGGGGTTGAATTCGAGAAGGACGGCAAAAAGTGGACACAACGAGCGGAATAAGCTCCGGCAAGCTAACCGCTCGCTGTTTTTTTGTTGGTTTCAGCAGATAGCTTCCACAGGTATTTAATCACCCCTTTTTCTTGACTTTTCGCCTGATTAGAGATACTTTATTTGCGTTGAATTTTAGTCCTTTATTCTGCCAGGAAGGGCAGAGATAAAACGGCCTATATGCCCAAAGATTATGGAAGAACCTAAAAAACTACAAGAGCGTTTCGAGGACAAGCGGATACTCGATGAGCTCAAGAATTCATACCTTAATTACGCGATGAGCGTGATTGTTTCGCGTGCGCTGCCCGACGTCCGTGACGGTCTGAAACCTTCTCAGAGACGAATACTGGTTGCAATGAACGATTTGAATCTTGGCCCGCGAAGCAAGCACCGCAAGTGCGCAAAAATCGTCGGTGATACGAGCGGTAACTATCACCCGCACGGCGACCAGGCGACATACGGAACTCTCGTGCGTATGGGTCAAGAGTGGAACATGCGTTATACACTGATTGACCCACAGGGCAACTTTGGGAGTATCGATGCCGACCCGCCAGCCGCTATGAGATATACCGAAGCGAGGATGGCAGCACCGGCTACGGAAATGCTCGAAGACATCGAACTGGACAGCGTCGATTTTGTGCCGAACTATGATGAGTCCCGTACGGAGCCGACGGTCCTGCCAGCTGCGTTCCCGAACCTGTTAGTCAACGGCTCGACGGGTATAGCCGTTGGAATGGCCACGAACATCCCGCCGCACAATATTGCCGAGGTCTGTGAAGCCTTATTGCTGGTCATTGAAAACCCAAACTGCGGATTCAAGGATATTATAAAGTGCCTGCCCGGGCCGGATTTCCCAACCGGCGGGATTATCTGCGGCAGGAAAGGCATTATGGACGCTTACACCACCGGCAGGGGCCATCTGACAGTCCGGGGTAAAACAGATATTGAGACAACAAAGCAGGGCAGGATAAGAATCGTAATCACTGAAATACCGTATATGGTGGTCAAGACGGCGATAGTTTCGAAGATTGCGGATTGCGTCCATAACGACCAGATTGCGGAAATCGCCGACGTGAGGGACGAATCAGACCGACACGGATTACGGATTGTGGTGGAGTTAAAGAAAGACGCTGACAGTGAAGTCGTATTGAATAAGCTGCACCGTTACACCCCTCTGCAGAGCACCTTTGCCATCGCCAATATAGCACTGGTCAAGAACAGACCTGAAACACTCAATATCAAACAGATGCTTGACTGTTTTATCGAGCATCGCAAGATTGTCATCCGCAGACGAAGCATATTTCTGCTAAAAAGATGCAGAAACAGGGCCCATATCCTCGAAGGCCTTATCCTGGCGGTCAGCGACATTGACGAAATCATTGAACTGATAAAAAAGTCGCCTGATACACCAACGGCAAAACTGAACCTGATGAAAAAGCCGCTGAAACTGGCCGTTTCAGCTACGCTCAGAGAAATTCTGCCCGAGGCTTTTATTAAGGAAAAAAGCAAATCCGACCAATTTCTTACCGGCCCGCAAGCTGATGCGATTTTAACAATGCAGCTGCAAAGATTAACGGGGCTGGAGATGAAAAAGCTTGCCAAGGAATACGCCGACCTTACCGAAGAGATAGATGGTTATGAGGCGATATTGGCCAGCGAGCAGGTCCTGCTGGATATTATCCGTGAAGACATCCACGAAATAAAGGAGAAATACGGCGACGAAAGGCGGACAAAAATTACCGCCAAGGTTGAGGAGGTTGGTATCGAGGATTTGATTGCAGAGGAGGAGGTCATTGTTACGATAAGCCATTCCGGATATGTGAAACGGATGCCGATTGATACATATCGCAAACAGGAGCGAGGAGGTAAAGGCGTTATCGGCTCCGACACCAAAGAGGGAGATTTTATCGAGCATCTTTTCACCGCTTCCACTCACGATTATCTGCTCATATTCACCAATCGCGGCAGATGCTACTGGTTAAAGGTCTATGATGTTCCAAGTATGTCCAGACAAAGCAAAGGCAGAAATATTGCCAACCTTTTGAAGCTAAGCAACCAAACAATAACCTCGATAATCAATGTGCGGAAATTTGATGACGAAGACGCCCAAGAAAAAGAACAGCGTCAGCT
>JBAPXT010000035.1:0-2055 GCA_049284355.1 Sedimentisphaerales bacterium | reverse complement strand
GGTTCTTCGTCTTCTCTGTTCGCCAGGCCGGGGAAGACGCTTTGCAGGGCCCTGTCGAAACTGGTTGTATAGACGATGCATATCGAAAAAGTAATGACCCAGTGTAATTTGAAAACATAATTGCATAGTATGAAAATGACAATGACGGCTGTCAAACCGAGAACAATCTGGACGAATGTGACGTCACGGTCGCTGATACACTCTTCATCGATAATTCTGAAACTCAACATCAGCAACAATAGAGCACCATTGATTATGTTCCATATTGGGAAGACAAGCTGCCAGTTGTGGACGTCGCTGTTTTTTATCACATACAATCCTGAGGTGAATCCGATGACGATATTTGTCAGGACCGCGAAGAGCATCATAAACTGTTTCTCGAAGACGGTTTTTTCTCCTCGCGTAAAGATACGGCAAAGAAACAGGCCAAGTCCGGCAAGTAACAAAAGTACGAGGACGAATATACGCTTGTCATCGGCTTGAGAAAGAAAACGGTGAATCCAGCTTCGTGCCTCACTGCTTCCAACACACGACAGTATCAACGTCACGGCCATAAGGAATAGCGACAATTTATCGTATGTTGGAATAAGAAACCCAAAACTTTCTTTGCAGAGTTTTATCAATACATCTGCCTCCTCATCAGTCATATGGTGCATCCAGGGCTGGTCCCTGTCCCATGCGGGAACATACGGCTTGGGACGCTCTGGAATCGGCTCTTTATTAGGACTGATGGCAGGTCTGCCTTTGGTTGTTCGCGGGACAACTAAAAGATGTTTGCACTTGGGGCATTCGCCTTTTTTGCCAGCCCCATCCTCTTGTGCCAGTACCCTCTGTCCGCAATAGATGCACTTAAACCGTATCACGATTTAACCTCCGCGATTTTTGTAATAAGCAGCTAATAATCGAGGAAGACTATGTCTTCCGGTATTGCTACCACGTCCCTGTGTTCTGGGCCGAGTATCTTGCGAATCTCGGAGCTGTGTTTTCCGGCAAGGGATTTTAGCTGGGTGCTGCTCAAATTTGTCACCGCCTTGGCATTTTCGTTGAGCATAACGACGGCACCTGCCTCGAACGTCCCTTCGATGGAGGTTATACCGCTCGGCAACAAGCTCTTGCGGTTCTTTACCGCTTTCATTGCTCCTTCATCGATATTTATTACACCCGCAGCGGTACTGTTTAGAATCCATCTTGTGCGGTTGCTCAATTTCCTTTTAGGCATAAAGACTGTGCCGATTACATCACCTGCGATAATCCTGCCGATGACATTTTTCAATCTGCCGTCTGCTAAAACTATCCGGCAGCCGGCGTTGGAAGCAATCTTTGCTGCTTCTATTTTGGTTTTCATCCCGCCGGTCGCATATTGGCTGCCTTTGGCGCCGGCACTTTTTGTCAGCTCTTCGGTAATTTCATAGACGACAGATATCGGCCTTGCATCCTTGAATTTACGCGGGTCTTTGTCATAAAGGGCGTCGATATCGCTTAGCATAATAAGCACATCAGCGTCAATTTTACTTGCTACAAGTGCGCTTAGTTTGTCGTTATCGCCGAAGGCAGACCCTATCTCTTCAGTAGAGACGCTGTCGTTTTCATTCAGGATGGGCACTACTCCCAACTTCAGCAGGGTCTCGATGGAATTGCGAAGATTTAGATAGGTTTTTCTGTTGTTGAGCACATCTGCGGTTAGTAATACTTGGGCTACGGTAACGCCATAGCGGGCAAATGCCTTCCTGTATTCAGCCATCAGCAGCGGCTGGCCTATCGCCGCACAGGCCTGACGCGTCCTTATATCTGTTGGTCTTTCACCAAGAGCCAATTGTCCCGCCCCCATTCCAATCGCACCGGAAGTGACAACAACCACCTGTTTACCCATCTTCAATAGCGCATCGACCTGCCCTGCGACCTGGCCGACATAATTGGCATCGATATCCTCGTCTTTTGTCAGGATATTTGTCCCGATTTTTATGACAACTCGTTTTGCTTTTGTAAAGTCACGCATATTTAGCCACAGAGTAAACCTTGTTTATTATAGCCACAGAGGGCACAGAGAGCACAGAG
>JBAPXT010000034.1:0-2103 GCA_049284355.1 Sedimentisphaerales bacterium | reverse complement strand
TCCGTCTACTTGATAATTGTGCTTTTCGATTGGGAAGCTTCCGATGCGCAATTGTTCTGTGGGGCAAAATTTTTTGATGGTTTTCATACTGGGCAGCGATTGCATCCCGAATTCGGTAACAAATCGGGGAATATCTTCGGACTGGCAGAGATATTGGCGGACCGGCTGATGGCCTGACCAGACGCCCCAGTTGTGTGTTGTTAGTGTCCGGCCGGTCTTGAATTCCTCTTTCTCGCCTAACGGCGTCGTCGGTATGTAATCAGCGTCGGGGTCCAGTTCGGCAGTAAGTTGCGGCAAAATCCGATGATAAATTGTTTTGCCGTAGAATTTTTTGCCCTTGCCGAGTCGGCCGCTGTAGTGCATCCAGTCGATTTCATTGTTACCGCACCATAGAACCAGGCACGGATGGTTCCGCAGCCGCTTTATAATCGTAGCGGCTTCTTTTTTTACCTCTTCCAGAAACCATTGTCGGTCAGGATAATAATCGCAGGCAAACATAAAATCCTGCCAGACCATTATGCCCAGCTCGTTGCAGAGTTCGTAAAATTCCTCTGCTTCATAGTACCCGCCGCCCCATACACGAAGCATATTTATATTGGCTCTGGCTGCAGCGGATAGAAGCCTTTCTATATCGTTGCTGCTGACCGTCCCTGCATATATGGACACCGGCACCCAGTTCGCGCCTTTGGCATATACAGGCTGGCCGTTTATTTCAAATTGAAATTTCTCCCCGTTCTCGTCCGGCGAACGGTTTAGTTTTGCTGTTCTTATCCCGATTCTTCTTTCTATCTGGTCTATAATTTCATCGCCGCTTAGCAGGCAAAGTTCAAGATTGTAGAGATTCTGCTGCCCGTAGCCCACTGGCCACCAAAGCAGGGGGCTTTTAATGCGAATTACCGCCGATTGAGAATCTTCGCCTGCCCTCAAGGTCAAATTGTGCTCAATTACTTGTTCCCCGCTCGTCGGGGCGAAGCCCGCCGCAGCCCGACAGGACAAAGTCAGCTTGCAAAATAATTCTTCTTTTGTCACCGTGTCTAATTTTACGGCAATTTTAATATCGGCGAAGCGTTTATTGCAGTCCACCGTCCTGACGTGCAGGTCGGCAAGTCGGGCTTTCTTGGTGCCTTCAAGACGGACAGCTCGCCAAATCCCGCAACCCGGCAGGCCGGGACACCAGTCCCACCCGAATTGGTACTGCGCCTTTCTTATATAGACACGATACGGATTGTTAAAGTCCGACTCGCTGAACGTCGTATATCGTCTCATTAACCTCTTGGCGTATTGGGTTGCAGACTCGAATTTGACTAATAAACAATTTTTTCGCTGCTTGAGAAGTGCCGTTACATCAAAGCGAAATGGAATGAACATATTGTTTGTTTTGCCGATGAGTTTGTCGTTGAGCCAGATGCTGGCTATTGTATCTAAGCCGTCGAAGACCAGCTCAACTCGGCCGCAGTCAAGCAGTTCATCCGGCGCATCAAAAATCTTTCTGTATATCCACGGCTTTTCACTGACCCAGCCGAAATCTTCAGGCCGGGCGTCAATATCACTTTGTTTTATTTTGCCTGCTTCGATTAAACTGTTAAAAATAGAGCAGGGAACGTTTGTTTCCAGCCAGTCCGCTGAATCCAAATCGCGCATCCGCCTCGCCGACGCCGGATATTCCTTAAATTCCCATTTCCCTGTCAAATCCACAGATGTCTTAGGCATTGAACGTTACTCCATTTAGTCTAACAAACGTTGCTAATTATATTTAGGTCAGATTACCTTACAACTGAGCTCCCCATTTTACTTTAAGAAAAATCTTCTTTAGCCTGATTTTTTGTAATCTTACCCAATTTCAAGCCAAAAGACATCAAAAACACCCTAAGCAACCGTTCGCTATTCAACATCAAGTATCCAGCATCAACTTCCTCACGGCCATTTTTTGAACAATTACGGCCCGTCTGCAAAAAATTCCAGAATTTACGGAACAGTTGCCCACCTTTGCGCATCTTATTACTTGAAGGCAGCCCAATTATCTATGTATTGCCGCTCACCTGTGCCGTAATAACGTATTCATCACGGTTTTTTAAGGAGATGGAGAATGAAGCCAATCGCAAA
>JBAPXT010000033.1:0-1569 GCA_049284355.1 Sedimentisphaerales bacterium | reverse complement strand
GCCGATCGCCTTGAGCACCGCCATCGCCGCAGGCGCCAGTCGCACATACTGCTCATATTCCCACAGATGCTCATACAGGTCGCTGCGAATTCCAAATTCCGCGAACAATCGCTTTTTGAATTCATTGACAATGCCGGTATCGGCCCGTCTGACATCCAGCAGCACCACCTCGGGCGAACTCCTCACCTGCGTCTGCCTGTCAACAAATGTCCGCCTGCCATATATGATGCCCACATTGTAGAAACTTTCAATTTTGCGAAATGCCGACGCGTAACCCGTGTTGGCGAACCCGTCGAAAGAGGAATAAAGAACTTCGCCGTCTTCGCCGAGACGGTCGAGAACAGAACCTTCCATGCTGAACAGCGGCCCTATAACAATAGACCGGTCCGTCTGGTCAAGATATGATTTACAGGTAAAAAAACCCTCCAGCACCGCACCGATGCCGCCCATCTTGGCCGCCGCCTCATGTGTGATATGAACGAGAATTGGCTTATCACCCATACAAGCTCCTTTCCCAGGTTGCAACACAAAGAAAATCGGACAATTGTTCTCTCCAGATTAAAGCATAAAGAATGACAGGGCATCGGCCAAACACCGGGGGGCACTATTTCCGGCCCATTTATTCTTTGTGTTTGGCAAAAGGGGATGGTTTTATTGGACTGTATGCCGAAACCGAAGGCGGAATTGAATATGATTAATCAATGAAACTTGCTTCTAAGGTCTTTTATGAGACGCGAAAGCACCTGCTGAGGAATATCCGCCAGTTCCGGCTCAGGCACGCCGCTCAGGGCAATACGTTCAAGAATTTTAACGGCTTTGATTCCATTGGGTATTATGGTCTTCGCCGCTTTTCCCGCCTCTTCCAGCTCACCGTCTGCTATCAGCCGAAGATAACCGATTATACTGGTTGTCAGTTCGGCGTCGCTCAGCGTTTCCGGCTTCGACTCAGGCGTTTTCTTCGGGGGCATACCTTCGTTGGGCACTTCGGTTTCACTGAGTATCTCCGCCCTCAGCCGAGCCAGTTCTATCGCCATTTTTCTCTGTTTTATCGCATCATCACTTTCGAGAGGCGCAAGCCGAAGTTCTTCTTCGGGTTGCCCTGATGGAACATACACCTTGTTCTGACAGCCGGGGCACTTGCCAAATTTTCCGCCGGCGCTGTCCGGCGCTTCTATCTTTCTGCCGCAATGCTCACAGTGAAAAACTATACTCATCTCGTCACCTCCGGCCAGTGTCGATTTTATCGTCCGCGCGATATTCCGCTGCCACCTCGGCTGTTATCCCGCCTCGCGGGCTGAACTTCGACGTAACCTTCATCCATCTCGGCTTGCAGGCCAAACTCAGGTCCTCAAGTATCTCATTCGTCAGCGCCTCATAAAAAATGCCCCTGTTGCGATAGCTCTGCATATAAAGCTTCAAACTCTTTAATTCTACGCACCGCTTCCCCGGGCAATACTCAACGATGATTTCCCCGAAGTCGGGCTGACCCGTTTTCGGGCAAACGCTGGTAAATTCCGGGCATCTGATGGTAATAGTATAGCTTCGCTTCGGATACGGATTGTCGAACAG
>JBAPXT010000032.1:0-20364 GCA_049284355.1 Sedimentisphaerales bacterium | reverse complement strand
GTCCTATCGACTTTGCATACAAACGATGCGCCCGGTGCTGTGACGCGTTTGCTGGACCTTGATGTTGCCCCTTATCTTGTAAGTGCTTCGCTGGTAGCCGTTTTGGCGCAACGCTTAGCACGTAAGATATGCCCGGCTTGTAAGATGGAGTATGAGCCTGCTCTCAGTATTAGAAAGACGGTGGAAAATATATGTGGTGGGATTGAGAAATTTTACCGTGGCGTAGGTTGTAAAAAATGCCGGAACACTGGGTATGCCGGCCGAATTGCCATACATGAGTTGTTTGTACCTGATGGGGAAATCAAGGAAATGATTAATGACCGAGCGAATATTAATAAGCTGCGAACCAAAGCACTGCAAAACGGAATGGTTCCTCTTCAATTAGATGGTATCGAAAAAGTAAAGGCGGGAATAATATCAATCGAGGAAGTGTTGAGAACAGCCCAAATAACAGCCAGCGAGAATAGCGAGTAGCAACCGAAACCCACAAGTGTATCAAAGAAGCCCTTGCGTATCTGATTATAGTGGTAATATTATCGGAACTATTGAGATAGCTATCCTATTACCCACGTTCAGAATATCAACTGTAATTGGTCATTAATTTTACTTGTAAAATATGCTGGAAAAAACTGCCCCTTTCCATTTCTCAAGACTTGTTATCCCGATTTTTTTAGGAAAAGCATCCTTTTTTATTGGTTGTTACGAATCTTGTCTCAATTAAACTTTGCTGCAGAAAAGACTTGCAAATGTAATAATAGCTGACTATAATGCTTTTTTTGTATTTTATAGTACTCTATAGAGGTTATTTGAAGGGCACACCGGTGCTCTAAATGATTATTGAATTACCAGTAAAATATTCAGGAAAGGATTTGTTCAGAAGATGCTAACGGTGCAGGAAAAAGAGAAAATTATCAGTGATTTTAAGACCCACGACGGGGATACCGGCTCACCCGAGGTTCAGATTGCGTTGTTGACGAAAAAGATTAACGACCTTACCGAACACCTTAAGATTCATAAAAAAGACCATGCATCCAGGCGTGGTTTATTGAAAATGGTCGGGACAAGGTCGGCATTGCTGAAATATGTAAGCAAAAAAGATGTCAAGCGTTATCGAGAAATTATATCCCGGCTCGACCTGCGAAAATGAAAGAATATAAGAGCCCAAATACACAAGTAACTTGTGATTTTTGCACCCATAATTGAGGTTAATATATGTTTGATGTATTCAGAGTGGAAAGGCAAATCGGAGAAAAACTATTATCAATCGAAACCGGCAAAATTGCCAGGCAGGCAGACGGAGCAGTTGTAGTTCAATATGGTGATACCGTTGTTCTTGTCGCTGTGGTAACGGCGCCTGCGAGGTCTGAGGACATCGATTTTTTCCCGCTGAGCGTTGAGTATCGGGAGAAGCACAGTGCAGCAGGCAAATTTCCGGGTGGTTTTATTAAGCGCGAGGGCAGGCCGAGCACGAAAGAGATTTTGACGGCAAGAATGATTGACAGGCCGATTCGGCCGTTGTTTCCCGAGGGCTATTTCCAGGAAGTGCAGATTATAGCAAGCGTTTTGAGCGCCGACAATGTAAACGACCCCGATGTTCTGGCAATGATAGGTGCTAGTGCAGCGCTTACGATAAGCAGAATTCCGTTTTTAGGACCGACCGGTGCCTGCAGACTGGGTAGAGTCGGTGGCGAATTTGTGGTCAACCCCACGTATAAGCAACTGGAGGAAAGTGACCTAAACCTGCTTCTTGGGGGGCGTAAAGAAGCGTTAAATATGATTGAGGTTGATGCGAAGGAACTGCCGGAGGGAGTTATTGCTGATGCAGTTGCAACAGCACAAAAAACAGTTGTCCAGGTTTGTGAAATGATTGAGGAACTCAGCAAAAAGGCTGGTATCGAAAAGGAAATTCCTCTTGTGGAAATAGACGAGGAACTCTATTCACAAATTCGCTCACAGATAGCAGATAAGCTATACGAACTTAAACAAACACCAATCAAGCAGGAACGCGAAGCTGCTGTTAAAAAATTATTCGAACAGGTTAGCACCGAATACTGCGAAGCTGTGGATGATGCTGAACCTAAATGTGACAAGGTGATGCTTAAGCGAATCTTCGAAAAGATAGAGGGGCAGGCGGTTCGCAAATTACTGTTAGATGGTAAAAGACTCGATGGGAGAGGTTACAATGATATTCGCCCAATTGTTTGTGAAGTTGGCATTTTGCCTCGGACACACGGCTCAGCATTATTTAGCCGCGGGGAGACGCAGGCGATAGTGAGCGTAACCCTTGGTACTATCCGGGATGCTCAGATTATAGATGGTTTATTGGATGAGTACACACAAAATTTTATGTTCCATTACAATTTCCCGCCATTTTCTGTTGGCGAGGTGAGGCCGGTTCGCGGTCCCGGTCGAAGAGAAATTGGTCATGGTGCGCTTGCAGAACGGGCGCTGGAGCAAGTGAGGCCGCCGGAAGAAGAATTTGCATATACCGTCAGGATCATATCTGATATTACGGAGTCGAATGGTTCCAGCTCAATGGCTTCAGTTTGTGGAGGGACGCTCGCTTTAATGGATGCCGGGGTTCCAATCACCAAACCGGTCGCCGGCATATCAATCGGAATGGTTAGTGGCGCAGATGGCCGGTATAAATTGCTGACCGACATTATTGGTGAAGAAGACCATTTCGGCGATATGGATTTCAAAGTTGCTGGGACTGTTGACGGTATTACAGCGATGCAACTCGATATCAAAGCCGAAGGGCTGGCGACTAATATTATGGTTGAGGCGATGGAGCGTGCAAAGACAGCCCGCCTGGATATTTTGAAGGCTATGTCCAATGTCATCAGTAAGCCGAGACCTGAATTAAGCAAGTATGCACCGAAACTGTTAAGTATCGAAATTGACCCTGAGTTTATCGGCAAAGTGATTGGACCCGGCGGCAAGATGATTAAAAGTATTCAGGAACAGACCGACACGAAGATTGAAATTGAAGAGGACGGGACTATTTACATAAGCTGCTTCGGTGGGGATGGTCATCTCAAGGCCAAAGATATTATCGAAGCGATGACGCAGCCACCGCAAGTAGGGCGGATATATGAACAATCAAAAGTGGTGTCTGTGAAAGACTTTGGAGTGTTTGTCGAAATCACACCTGGAGTGGAAGGACTATGCCATATTAGCGAACTAAGCGATGGCTTCGTCAAGAACGTCGAAGATGTGTGCAAAATGGGTGATTTGATACCTGTGAAATTATTAGCGATTGATGACCAGGGCAGATTCAAACTTTCCCGTAAAGCCGCTCTTGCCGAGCTGAACAAGGCGGAAAAAGCAGAAGCCGGTAGCAAAAAACAATAGTATTGGTCAGGGGGCGGGGCAGAATGTTTTGCGGTACTTATAGTCTAATCCGTAAGTGTATCAGCTTATAGCTGGTTTTGTTGCTGCGCAAAGAGTTCTGTGAAATTCAAGGAGGTGAAAACGGACAATTGAAACAGCTTGAAGAGTTAAGTAGGTTGACCGGCGAGCTTGCTCATGAAATCAAAAACCCCCTTTCTACTATCAAGATTAATTTGAAGCTGGTGGCTGAGGAGTTGGAGATTTTGGGTTCTGCCGAATCAGGTAAGACGGACTTGGAAAAGGACGACCGGAGATTCAGCAGGGTGCTTAGAAAAATAGCTGTGATTCAAAAGGAAGCTGACAGGCTTGAACATATTCTTGATGGTTTTCTGCGATACATCAGCAGACCTGAGCTTCAGCTTGCTAATGTCAATATCAACGAGCTGCTCAGTGATATGGTTGATTTTTATTCGCCGCAGGCTCACAGTTATTCTATAACGATTCGGCAGGGTTTGTCGAGTGAGCCGCTGGTTTGCAAAGTTGACGCTGGTATGCTAAAGCAAGTTGTGTTGAACTTGTTTATAAACGCCCAGCAGGCGATGAACGGCGGTGGTGAGTTGATAATAAGGACAAGTAAGCAGAAGGACAACGCGGTGATTCAGATTAGTGATACCGGCAGGGGCATCGCTTCTGACAGATTGCCTAATATTTTCGATGCTTATTGTTCATCTCGGCCGCAGGGAAGCGGATTGGGTTTGCCGACGGCAAAAAAGTTAATCGAAGCGCATAAAGGTACGATAGCGGTTAACAGCGAACTTGGCAAAGGATCATTGTTTACTATAAAATTACTGCTTGTTGCCGAGAAGGGCTGATAGAGGCGTCAATTTGGGAGAAAATGATAGTGTAATTTTGGTTGTTGACGATGAGCGCGAGCACGCGGACGGAATCGCCGAATCGCTTGAGAAGTTATGCGCAAAGGCGATTACTGTTTATAACGGTAAAGATGCGTTGGAGATTGTGCGCAACAAAAAGGTTGATGTTGTTGTTACGGATTTGAAGCTTGGCGGCGATATTGATGGGCTGGCTATACTCGGAGAGGCAAAAAAGCGGGACGGCAAAACGGAAGTTATTTTGATAACCGCTTATGCAACTATTGATACCTGCAAGGAAGCTATGAAACGAGGTGCGTATGATTATCTCGTCAAGCCGATTGATATTGACCAGCTTCGCACACTTGTGGAACAGGCATGCCGAAAAGCTTCAAGGGCAATTCGGCGTGAAGCAAAAAGCGGCAAAACAGATAAGGAGGGGTTTAAATTTGAGGGTGTATGGGGTAAAAATCCGACAATGGCAGGTATATTTGAGGTGTTGCGACGTGTGGCACCAACGAATATATTCGTATTAATCGAAGGTCAGTCCGGCACGGGCAAAGAGCTGTTGGCCAGAGCAATTCACAACAATTCACCTCGGTGGGACAAGCCATTTAAGCCGGTAAATTGCGCCGGCCTTAGTATAACTTTACTTGAGAGTGAATTGTTCGGGCATGTCAAGGGTGCGTTTACTGGCGCAGACAGTGATAGAAAAGGAATGTTTGAGATAGCTGACAAAGGTACGCTGTTTCTGGATGAGATTGGTGATATGCCTCTTCCTATGCAGGCGAAACTGCTGCGTTTTCTCGAAGACGGCATTATCATACCGGTGGGTTCGAATAAACAAATTGTAGTCGACGTCCGTGTCATCAGCGCAACAAACCATGATTTGACGCAACTTATAGAAAAGAAGAAATTCAGGCAGGATTTGTATTTTAGAATCAAAGGGGTCAGCATTGTATTGCCGGCGCTGCGTGACAGGGCAGAAGACATACCGTTATTGACAGAATATTTTCTCAAAGAAGCAGCTGCAGAAACCGGTTCAGCGGTTACCGGCATAACAGAGGCGGCGCAGATGGTTCTTTCAAGCTATGATTGGCCTGGTAATATTCGCCAGCTTCGAAACTGTATCAGAACTATGGTTGTAATGTGCGACCACAAGGAGCTTGATGTGGCCGACATTCCGCCTGAAATATATCAGGTGCGGCAGTTGGCAGCCGGCCGACCAAAACAAGACCTCACGCTCGGCGAGCTTGAGAAACAGGCCATTATTGATACGTTGGCCAAGACCGGCAACAACCGCCAAATCGCCGCCAGAATCCTCGGCATAGGCGAAAGAACCCTCTATAGAAAAATCAAGGAATACAATCTTTAGTGAGTCTCGATTCTAAATATCCGCTTCTTGACTTTCTTTTTTTACAAGCATCAAATATCATTTTTCCTTTTGCTTTTTAATTTCCGATTTTTCTTGTCGCCATTTAGGCATCTGCTCAGGTGTTACATTTGACCATAATCCCTTTTTTTGGCTCCGCGAAGCGGCTTCTAACTGCTGATATTTATGATAAAAACTGTGGCGAAAGCGTGTATCAGCGTATGCAAATCCTTCGCTCAGTAGAACCTCGTTCAAAAATCTTACGTCAGGCAGCTTAACATAGGCCAACAATCGGCCGTACTTGTCTCGTGTGCGATTATCTTCATCAAGATAAACGGTGCCTTTCTTTTCGAGAGATAAGCTCTTGGTAAACTCGGCAGCTTCCGGGCCAAAATACATGACGCCAACAATAGGATTTTTGGTCTCCGGCGTGTCGATTCCCAAAAGCCGAATTCTTGTGCGTTCATATTTGCCATCGGGTATATCTATATCAATAGTGTCACCGTCAACAACATTTACAACGGTGAAGGTTTTTTGTGATATTTTTCAAAATCGTATGCTTTTGTCTGTTTTCCGGATTTGGGCTGGGCATGCTGACTGTGTCTAATTGAGCTATGGTCAAGCCAGACAAATGCCGCTGCCAGCAGCAGACAAAGGATGAAGATGCTGCAACGCCTGCGTTTGCTCATTGCAAAAGCAGTTTTCTTTTGTTTAGACGACGACAAGGATTAGTCAATCCTTATTTTGTTCGCTCTTGAGGGGGCTTATCCAGCTCAAAGGCGGCAGAAACGGCCCTTAAAGCCTCATTAGCCTGGTTTTTACTCACAACACAACTGATGCGGATTTCACTGGTGGTAATCGAATCGATATTGATTTTGGTCTTAGCCAGCGCGCCAAACATCTTCTCGGCCACGCCATAATGAGTTCGCATGCCGACGCCGACCGCGGAAATCTCGGCAATATCATCGCGGATAAAGATACTTTCACAATTAACCTCATCTTTGATTTTCTCAGCGGCTTCCTTGGCGGCGGTCAAATCCGAAATACCAATCAAAAACGACAGGTTTGCCTTTTTGCTGCTGACTTCCGTTTGCATAATGTCGTTGACAACCACTTTGGCATTTGCCAGCGAAGCGAAGATTTTTGCGGCATTGCCCGGCTTATTATCTACATTGACAAGGTCTATCTTGGCCATATCTTTCTGGACGGTTGCTCCTGTAACTACTACCCCTTCCATTTCTGGTACTTCATGCATAATTATTGTTCCCTCTTTTTCTTCTGAACTGCTTCTGACGTGAATTTTGATATTGTACTTTTTACCGAACTCAATCGACCGGGAGTGCATAACGCCGGCTCCCAAACTTGCCATTTCGAGTATTTCGTCGTAACTAATCTGCTCTAATTTTGCGGCATTTTTAAATATTCGCGGGTCGGTTGTGTATATGCCGTCGACGTCGGTATAAATTTCGCATTCCTTGGCTCCCAGAGCTGCGGCCAGTGCAACTGCAGTTGTGTCTGAGCCGCCTCTGCCGAGTGTTGTTATATTTCCATTCTCATCTATTCCTTGGAAACCGGCGACAAGAACGATTTTACCTTCGTCCAACTGTTTTCGAATCCGCTCGGCCCCGATACTTTTTATCCTTGCCTTGGTATGGACGCTGTCGGTTAGCATCTGGACTTGACCGCCTGTAAAACTGATGGCCGGATATCCGGCGGCGTCAAGCGCCATAGCAAAAAGGGAAACGGATTGTTGTTCTCCGGTGCTGAGTAATTGGTCCATCTCGCGTTTGGGCGGATTTGGATTAAGCTCGAGAGCGTCGGCGATAAGCTCGTCGGTTTGCTGGCCGCGGGCCGAGGCGACCACTACAACCGAAAAGCCGCTCTTGACAGCTTTGATTACCCTCTCGGCGGCTCGGCGAATTTTTTCCGCATTAGCAACCGAAGTCCCGCCGAATTTTTGTACAATTATTGCCATTTTTTAGATGTTCTCTGTTCACTTTTTAGCTTTTTAAGAAATATTCCATCAGTTCGAAACCATTTTCTATTTTAATCCCCGATTTTGCGGCGTCATCTTCGTTGAAAGTTGTATGCAAAATGCCGCTTATATGGGTTCCTGCCATAGCAAATGGCACCGGCCCGGCTGAGTGTGACCTGCTTGAGATAGGAGTAGGGTGGTCGGGTAAAACAAGTATTCTCCAGCTTTCGTAGCCCTGCAGCGCCTCAAGAACTGGTCCGACAATATACTTATCAATCTGCTCAATCGCTTTTTTCTTCATCTCGATGCTGCCGTTATGACCTGCCTCATCGGGAGCTTCTATGTGGATAAAAACAATGTCATACTTATCGAGTGCCTCTATCGCAGCAGATGCTTTGCCTTGGTAATTTGTGTCAACAAACCCGGTAGCGCCCGGCACGTTTATCAAATCGAAGCCGATGAGCATCGCCAGCCCCTTTACAAGGTCAACAGCGGTAATCGCGGCCCCATTGAGTCCGAATCGCTTCTTGAAGCTTTCCATTCGGGCCTTTTTCC
The DNA here is from genome assembly GCA_049284355.1 of Sedimentisphaerales bacterium. GTDB lineage: Bacteria > Planctomycetota > Phycisphaerae > Sedimentisphaerales > Anaerobacaceae > CAIYOL01. The sequence continues at coordinate 12,260 of JBAPXT010000032.1, read as the reverse complement.
CCTGTCCCCAAAGCCAGATGGAGCTTACCTGATTTTCGCCGAGGTCTTTTTTGACTTTGTTGATGTCGTGATTGATAAAAAGCTGTTGTGAGCGGCCAATCAAATCAATCAGTACCTCAGCGCCTTTGCCTCGCGGCAAAATCTTTTCTACCGCCGTCCCTATGAAATCGTGCGGCGGATACGTCTTAACGTCGAAATCAGCGTCCTTGAAAACTAATAAGTGCCGGTAGCTCACACCCGGATAAAAACGAAACTTTTCATTACTTAGCTGTTCATTTAAGTCCTTTATTAGTTTGCTGCCCTCTTCAGTGGAGATATGTCCGGCGCTATGGTCTTCCATTTTGCCGTCGCAAATGGTAACCAGGTTGCACCTGAAGACCCAGTCGTTCGCAGATAACTTGATATTGCGTGCCACCGCTTCTATCGGCGCTCGGCCGGAATAATACTGTTTGGGGTCATAACCAAGAAGGCACATTTGTGCAACATCGCTGCCCGGTTCCATGCCTGCTGGAATCGTCCGGACAAGCCCAAGTTTGCCCTCTGTGCTGATTTTATCCATATTGGGCGTCTGAGCGACCTGGAGGATGGTTTTCCCCACGAGCTGCTCTAATGGCTCGTCCGCTGCGCCGTCAGGAACTATTATAACGTATTTGGTCGTCAATCTTCGTCCTCCGGTATGTCAACAATCCTTATGCAGACCGGCTTTCCGCTAATAACGTCAAGGTTTTTAATCTTCTTTACCGCGGCGGAAATATTTTTCTGCCGGCTAAGATGCGTTGCTATAACGACCGGAACGGTGTTGTCCGGACCGGCGCCTTCGTGCTGTAAAGTACCTGAGATGCTAATTTGGTGGTCGCCGAGTATTTTTGCAATCTTGGCCAGCACATTTGGCTGGTCTTTACACATAACTCTTATATAAAACCTGCTTACAGAATCGCCGATTTTCTCAATCAACGGCGCTGTTTCACGCCGTGGTTTCAGGTGCAGGTGGGCGAAAGTGGTCGCTGAGTTGCCCAGTGCGACATCGATAACATCGGCAACGACTGCGCTGGCGGTTGGCATCATTCCAGCCCCGCGCCCGTAATACATTACTTGGCCGACGGCGCTGCCGAATATACTAATGGCGTTAAATGAGCCATTGACACGCGCAAGTGAATTATCTTTGGCAATAAAAGATGGATGCACACGCAGAGATATCCTGCCCTTTTCGTTTTTCTGTCCGATTGCCAGCAGTTTCAGCACGTAACCCATTTCGCCGCCGTAGCGGATGTCGTCCTTAGAAACTTCTTCGATGCCCTCGACGGACATATCGTCAAGTGCTATTTCGCACCCGAAGGCAATCGAAGCCAAAATAGCCAGCTTGTGGGCGCTGTCGCCGCCGTTAATATCCAAAGATGGGTTCGCCTCTGCGTAACCTAATCTTTGTGCTTGTTTCAGGGCCTCGGAGAAGTTTTCGTTCTTGCTGGTCATATTGGAGAGGATATAGTTGCACGTTCCATTGACGATGCCGTATATTGCCGTGATATTATTTGCGGCAAGCCCTGTTCGCAGCCCTGATATAATCGGTATCCCTCCCGCACAACTGGCTTCGAAGGCGATACACCGGCCATTTTCGTGGGCAACTTTGTAAAGCTCGCTGCCGTGCTCAGCTAACAATGCTTTATTGGCGGTAACGACGTCTTTTCCCGCCCGCAGCATCTTAAGCTGGATTTGCTTCGCTGCTTTGGTTCCGCCGACTAATTCGATGCCTATTTTGATAGAGTCGTCTTTTAAGAGTTTGTCTAAGTTATTCGTTAAAATACCTTTAGGCAGCTTCACCGGCCGGGCCGATTTCGTATCGATATCGACCACGCAGGATAGTTTCAGCCGCAGACCGGTCTTGGCCGCGATGGAATTGCCGTCCTTGAGTATCAGTTTTGCGACGCCAGCCCCGATGGTGCCAAAGCCGACAAGTCCGATTTTTACAACCTGTTCGCTCATTTATTCAGTCCTTAACATTCCATTGGGCAGTAGTTTATAAATATAAGTTGCAATAGTCAATAACCAAAAAACCAGATTAGATTTCAGATGTTGGGGCAGACCTGCGTGTCTGCCCAAATTCAATCCTCCCATTTCCTAATTCCATCGGTAAACTTAGTTCGAGAGAGTTAAAAAGCTGTTTTGGTGTACCTTTAAGCCGCGAAATGATTATCACAAAAGGTTTGAAATGGAGTTAACACTTGTTTGTCATATTAGGTAATGACTAATAAAGCTAATCTATCCTAACGGATTATGAACTCAGATTTTTAACTTGTACCCAGCCGCTTTCAATTCTGTGATAACTGCATATTTTACTTCGTCGATTTTCGACTTAAATGGTTTATAGATCACACCAGATATATCGCTAGGTATCTCTATGTCTTCTTTCCTGAGGCAACACACTCTGTCGCGACCAAGTTTACCAACAAAAAATCCCATTTCGAAAATAACATTCTGTCTTGCTCTTTTAATAATCTTGCCATTGCTATCTCTTACCTCGTCATCAGGGGTGAGGAGAATTAGAGCAAATTCCACCTTACTGTGTTTTTCAAACTTCTCGATGATTGTCAGTCCTTCATCCGGCTTCCGATGCAGAATTATGGGCGTCAGGCCAATCTCAGTCACAAACTGTTCCAGTTCCATCTTTGCTTCATCATCATGGCCGTGGACAATGAATATTTCCGTGTTATTAACAGACGTGGTTTCTATTGGTTTACTATAAAGGGGAGAATTCTGTTTGATGTCCTGCAATTTTTCTATAAGTATTTCTTTTAGAGAGCTTAATTTTGTTATAGTATCACTAATTCCTTTTTGATAGTTTTGTTGGATTTCAAACAACGAGAATTTTTCACCAACTATAGACGGCAGAGTATCAAACGAACTTATTTCGTATTTTTTATATTCAACTGTGTCATATCCGAAGATATCAGCCAATGTTTGATTGATCTTATCCTTCAGTGCTTCTGGCTTTGCGTCGAACCTCTCCGCTACACCTTTCACATCAAAGCTTTCTATGTCCTTAATGCGACGGTCTAATTTTTGAATAGCGATGGTTAATTCATTTGCTCCTAAGATTTTTGATTCAGGTGATTTTTGTGGGTTTCTTCTTACCATTGTTTCGCTCGTTTCTCAGGAAAACTTAGATTTAGTTTTAATACATTATTCTCATTTACTATTTTGCACATAGCTCAAGCAAAGCAGCTATGGCATAAATTCCCACTGATTTTATGCGGGCATTGTGGTAAGAGCAACAAGAAATTGGGGGGGGAAGGGCGGGGATAAGCTCGATTCGTGAATTAGGTGAGCATTTGCTTGCCTCTCCTCACCATGAATATGTCGTATGAATCGTCTGCGCTGGTTTCTTCGACTAACTTGTTGAGGGTTCCTATTAGGCGATCCGCTAATTTTGCAAGTTTCTCAAGTTTTGCACGAAGGGTTCGACGATTCTTCCTGTGTGTGAACAGATAGCATTGATGGAGAATGTCGTTGCGTTCCCTTCGAACCTTGTCGATTTGTTTGAAAAGTTTTCTGTCGATCAACCCTGTGACCAGCGCAAGATTTTGTGCAGAATAGAAATCCTGCTGATTGCAGAACTGCTTGAGGGCGTTCAGTTCATCATTAGGCAGGACACGATCGCACTTGTCCCACACAATCTTCAAGTATACCAGCCACTTCAGGACATTTTCAACCAAGCTGTAAATCACAACTATGGCTTCGAAATACCGCGTTGACTGCCGCTTGTTGAGAATGGAGTTGACGTCATCACCGACACGATTGATAGCATTGGTGAATTTGTATTCCCGTCGCTTTGCCATAAAATATTGGCTCCTTGGTCAAAGCACCCAACATAATAATATACACTGCCTTTGTTAGGAATTTAGTATTGCGACGCGCAAAAGTCAAGGCAAGAACTAACTCGAAGCGTAGCGAAGATCCCCGACCGGTGCTTACGCTTGCCCTGTGAGATGCGTCGTCTGCTATCTCTCCGGGGTGACTTTCATGTCGGGGACCCATTTTTTGTGCCTTAGTGGCAAAAACTCTACTTGCCGCGGCGAAGCCTTTTGGCGAAGCCGGGTCAATCAAAAACAACAAATTATGCAAAACGAACCCAATTTCCCAAACCCCAAAAATGATTATAACCTTAGTATACACAATGACTAATAACAAAAAACAACGAACAATGAACTGTCAAAAACAAAGCCAAACAAACCCAATTTTACCCGCCGCTCCGTTTGGAGGGTTTATCCGCCTCTGGCGGACTACAACCCAATCTTGCCGCGCTGAAGCCTTGGCGACGGCGGAAGCGAAGACGGAAGCCCTTTGGCGAAGGCGGGTTCAAAGGGCACACTTGCTCATGGCAGGCAGATTTTTTTGGTCACGGAGGACGCCGAGGGACAGAAAGAATCTTAATTTTAGATTGCGGATTTTGGATTTAAGATTCTTAAAAAAACTTGCTTTTATTTCAGGTTTGACGATATACTGCTCCTTTAAGACCGGGATGAAAGCCGGAGATTACTTTTTTTTGATTGAAGAGAAAGGGGAATATTAAAATGAAAGGAAATAAGCAACTACTGAAAGCCCTGAACGGATTACTCGCCGATGAGCTGGCTGCGGTCAATCAGTATATGGTGCACGAGGCGATTACGGAGAACTGGGGCTATGAAAAATTGAGCAAGATGCTTCGTGCGCGGGCGATTACGGAAATGAAACACGCCGAAACGCTCATCGAACGGATACTCTTTTTGGAAGGAGTTCCCATCGTTGATAAACTCAGCGCGATTCATATTGGCCCCGATGTTCCCAAGCAATTTGACAACGACCTTGCCGCGGAGATGGGAGCGGTCCATGCTTATAACGCGGCGATAAAGCTTGCCCAGGAGGTAGGTGATAACGCAACCAAGGAGATTCTTGATTCGATTTTGAAGCAGGAAGACGACCACGTCGACGAAATCGAGACGCAGCAGGACCAGATTAAGCAGATGGGGCTGCCGCAATACCTGAATCTTCAGGTCGGCTGAGACCAAAATCGCCGCCGGTACGGCAGCGACTGTTAGCATTGAGTTTTTAGTTCGACAGACTTATTCCGTCGTGACTTAGAACGATAGACGCAGGACGAAAATGCCACGGGTTTGATTCAACTGCACTTAATCTGCCTCGCCATAGCGCGACAGGTTTTCAACCGTGAGGGGACTTAGTTCGAGAGAGTTGCTGTTTGGTTTTGAGGGTTGACATACTCTTGGGGAGGATTTATAGTCCACCACAGGCGGATAAATTAATTTGACAGAAACTTAAGGCCGGAAAAACGAAGATAACTTTCAATGGACAGCGTATAGCATGTATTATAAATTGCGGATATCATAAGATATCCCCGAATTTCCTGCAGGGATGAATATGACTTGGTTAGATCTTTTAACGGCTGCATTCAGCGGAGGACTGGCAGTTAAGCTGTTGGATTATCTATACAAAGAATATCGGCGCAGGTCAGAAACAAAGAAATCCGCGAAGGACCTTATCAACTACCATATTGATCCTATACTTAAGTCAGCTGATGAACTCGTAGGAAAAATTCGGTCTTTGGCCCAATCTGATTTTTCAGAACTGACCACAGCTCCAGATCCGAAAGGGTTCGAATTCGATTCTTGGATTCCTTATCTAAATACCCTCTATCTATTTGCGCAATTCTGGTCAAGAATCCAGATTCTCCGATTGGAAAGTATATTTGTGAATCTTAGTGCCGATAAGAGAGGAAAAATACTCATCGATTTTTTTCTTGCCCTCGAAAGCACTCGAACTCGCTTGGTTAAGAGAGCATGGCAGCGAAGCATGGGAGAAGCATTGATTGAGCATACAAACAATGGATTGCGAACCTTTACTTACATTGAATTTGTCAATCGATTTTTATCTGATAACGAATTTCGAAAGTGGTTCATGCCACTTGTCTCAATTTTCTTAAGGATTAACCATACTCGGGAAAGACAACGCATGCTTACCTACGGAATAGTTATACATGCCTTGATTGACACTTTGGATAGTACCCATGAAGTGACTCGGGATAGACCTGGTTGGCCTAATAAGCTCACCAACAAAAGTAAACGTGACCTGAGAAGTCGTGTTTTTCGTATATACTTACCATTTGTAACAGGTGCAGAGCGGTATTTTACTGTTTTATCAAAGCGGAAGCAGGACGCCTAAAAAACGAAACGCCCGCGAGACTTTAGCCGATAATTGGCTATATGCCTGTTGGGCGTTTGCCATCAAATTAATAATTTACTATACTAATAACTCACCTACTTGTCAAGAGGATAAACAGAGACATCCACATTTTTTTCTTGTGCTATATTTTCTATTGATTTTGTTTCCCAATTCTAACCAAACTTGCCCGGTTTTCAAGACCTCAGATACAAGATTTTGCCGTTGAAAAAGGGGCGATTTTGGGGGGAGAAAAAAATAAGAAATCAAAATGTAAAAATAAAAAGGGCTGCGAGTAGTATGCTCACAGCCCTTTGATTTGGCGAATAGTAGTTTTTATTTTCTGCGTTTTCGCAGCAAAGCCAAGCCACCGAGGCCGAACAGAAAGAGTGTGGCGGGTTCGGGGACCATCCAAGTTCGGAAGGCCATGTCCGCATCGCCGGGGGGCCCAAAGGCATTGGCTACCTCCCAGCCAGTGGTAGGTGCCCACGCCCAAATAGTTCCCCCGTGGTATGGATCGCCATACCAATTTATCAAGACCGCATTACTTGGAGCCACCTGTACCTCTTGGTCATCGTTCCAGAATACAATTGCATACATATTCCCTGCTGTCAGAAAGACGTCCTCAGGTAGGAAATCGATGCTATCCCAGCCGTATGAAAAACCATTTGGTGCGTACACACTGCCAAGTATGTCCCCAGTTGGTGCGTCATCGACTGTTGCTCTAATCTCTACGGTCGTGGGGTATGAGGGAGGACCAAACCAAGAACCCATCTCCGCGTCGATGTGGTCCAATTGTCCTGAAAGACCCGCCGTGAACGTCTGAGCAATGAATAAATTTGCCCAGTAATGGCCGCCACCACTCTCCGTTTCCTGATCCTGGTCAAGAACACAACCGGGTGGATCCCCAGGCACTGACCCTTGGTTTACGTCGCCGAGCCACTCCATCGGTATGGCAAAGCTTTGCGTGCTCAGCAAAAAAATTGCTAAAAGAATCGTTACGAAAACAGCCCCAAATCTCACTGAAACAATTTTACTTTTCATCTCCTCTTCCTTCCTCAAAAAAAACGCCTCTTTTTTGTATTTGTGGGGGGAAATTACGGAAAGATAAGATATTTCCTCACCACTCCTCTTCCTTTGTTTTGTAAGTCTGTACGACAGATTTACAAACCTTTATGAGCAATATAGCCATGCTTCCCGGAATGTCAAGGATTTTCGGGGGAAATTTTTTGCCACTAAGGCACAAAGACACAAAGAGAATTTAATCGCTTATTAAATAGAAGACGCGGATTTTATTCCGGCATTGTGGTAAGAGCAACAAGAAATTTGAGGTGAGGGGCACATTGAACTGATTAAAAACGACAAATGACAATTTCATGCTTCATTGTCAGCGATATGGTTCTTCGGTGTCCGTCATGCAAACTGGTTCATTTGGATTTGCTTTGTATTTGTCAAGGTTTCTCGCGATGTCGAGGAACCTTCCATATGTACAGACTCTGAATCCGCGAGAGAATTGATTCATCTTTTTGCGTTGCTCTTTTGTGATGCGATCCCTACGCCCAATTACAACATGGTAATATAACCAGATGTGTGTGTTTATATCGTGCAGGTAATCACCCGTGAAGTTACAGGGTTGCCGTGCACTGCTAGGAGAATCAAGCAGATCGCGTTTCATACACCAGTCGGAGAGATCATTCCTGAATGAATAGGGGTTCTGCTCAATGTAGGATGCCCAATCGTGAATTTGGGATATCGCTTTGTTGAATCTACGCGACGGTGTTCCGTCTTTGTTGATTACCCTGTCGTTTGGCGGTTCTAACTCGATCATGTGGACCTCCCACATGCCTGAGTATGACAGTGGAACCACAAAATCGGCAAGATAGTGGCTTCCAAAGGGGAATTCTTTGATGACGTATGTGCTGTGTCCGCCGGTCAAGCAAAAGGCCCATCTGACAATCTCAGGATGTTTTGCCAAAAATCGGGAGACACCTCGCTCGCCGTTAGTGTTTTTTAAGATGCGTGATAATTTTTTCTCTAAGCTTAACATAATAATATCTACCGCTTTATGTTAGGAGTTTAGTATTGCGGAGAGGTAAAGTCAAGACAGTTTAGTCGATAGTTGCTGGTCGTTAGTCGGTAGAAGAAAAGTAACCCACCGGATAAATCCGTCTTCGCTAAAGCTACACCGGACAGGCCGGTGGGCTTTCGGATTAGTAATTTACAATCTGTCGCCTTTTAGGATTTTTGAGAAATCGTTGGGGTTGAGGAAGGCGTTAAGGCCTTTGGGGTTATACTTGGTGAGCATCTTAATACAAGCGGCGAATTTTTTGTCAAGCCCGGCTATAAAACAATCGGGATGGATTGCTGCTCCATTGGGGACAGGCTCCGCAGGAATGACAAGCTGATATGCGTGAAGTGTCAATCGCTCGATAAGCGGTTTTTCGATTTGGTCCTTAGCGAGCCGATAATCTGATTTGAAATCAGAGAGAAATATCGGGCGGGTACTGCCATATAACGGGTCGATTGCCAACGGCAGAGCTATGCTGGGCAGGTGGACGCGAATTTGATGTGTCCGGCCAGTCAGGGGGTTAACTGCCAATAAGGCAACCGAGCCGAAATCGGCAAGCAACTGCCAATCGGTAACTGCTGCCTTTCCCTTTTTTTTAGCGATGCACATAAGGGCCGTGTTTTTGGGATTGCGAGTCAAAGGCGCATCGATTGTGCCCTGCCGGGCGGGTGCGAAGCCGGTTACAATGGCCAAATAGGTTTTTTTGACCTGCCTTTTTTCAAAATAAGTGGTAAATCTGGTCTGTGCCTCGACATTTTTTGCCAGGAGCATAACGCCGGAGGTGTCTTTGTCGAGGCGATGGACAAGGCGCAGTTGAGCGCAAACGGCAGGTGTGAGCTGGCCACTTAATATATCCGTAAGCTGAGGGTCGCCGGTGCGGTCTTTGGTGACCGATACGCCGGCAGGTTTGTTGACGACGAGAATATCGTCATCCTGATATATTATTTCGACCTTTGTCTTTGACATTTGGCTTCTTTTACAGTAAAAAAACGCATTATAAGGCAAAAGGAAGACAAAAAGAAAAAATAATCGCTGATTACACAAATTTTCACAGATTAGAGAAACAAATGAAGATACCGCCGGTAAAAGGAACGAGAGATTTTTATCCGCAGGACATGGCCGTTCGGAACTGGATAATAGACGGCTGGAAGAGGGTATCTCTGCGCAACGGGTTCGAGGAATACGATGGGCCGATATTCGAATACCTCAAAATGTTCCAGATAAAAAGCGGCGATGAGATTGCCGAGCAGCTTTTCTCGCTGAAAGACAGAGGCGACAGAGAGTTGGCACTTAGGCCGGAGATTACGCCTACGCTGGCACGAATGGTCAACCAGCGAATAAATTCACTTCCGAGGCCTATAAAATGGTTTTCAGTGCCGAGATTGTTCCGTGCCGAGCGTCCCCAGAAAGGCAGACTTCGCGAATTCTTTCAGTGGAACGTCGATATAGTCGGTGAAGACAGTGTTTTAGCTGACGCTGAGGTGATTTTCTGTGCGCTGGATTATTTGCAAGATGTGGGTTTAACGCCGGATGATATTGTGGTGAAGTTATCCAGCAGGAAACTTCTGGCTGCCGTTCTTAAAAAGTTCGGCATTGCTGAAGAGCGTTTGGATTCATTATATCTCGTTCTCGACAAGAAGAGCAAGCTGCCGCCAGCGACTTTTGAACAAATGCTTGCCGAGGAGGTCTCAGACCGCGAAACAGCAGCCAAGATTCAAGCTTTTATGAAGACCAAAGAGGTTTCCGGTATCAAAAAGGTGGCTGGTCCAGATGACGAAGTGGAGAAGGCCATTGTTGAACTGCAAGAGTTGATTGGTTATCTCGAACGGATGGGGGTCGGCAAGTATTGTGAATTTGACCCTGCCATCGTCAGGGGATTAGCGTATTATACTGGCATTGTGTATGAGATTTACGACAGGGCCAGCGAATTGCGTGCCATCGGCGGAGGCGGCAGATACGATGATTTGCTGAAGCAATTCGGCGGGCCGGCTGTGCCTGCGACAGGGTTCGGGATAGGCGATTGCGTGCTGGGTATATTGCTCGAGGAAAAAGAGCTGCTTAAACCTAAGAAAGCGGAACTGGATTATTTTGTTGCTGTTGCGGATAAAACTTTTGAGGAGCAGGTATATAGTATCACGGCTAAATTGCGTTTGAAGGGCTGCTCTGCAAATTTCAGTTATAAGCCGAGCGGTCTTTCGAAGCAGTTGAAGGAAGCCTCAGAACAAAACGCCAAGAAGTGCATAATTATTGGTGAGGAATTCAAGGCAGGCAATATCGTCGTAAAAGATATGTCAACGGGCAAGCAAGAAACCATCCCTGTCAAAGACTTTATCGAAAATCCCAAAAAGTTCTGATGAAGGATTCTGTATCCAAACCATTACGAAAAGGCCTTCGAGAACTGGTTGATTGACAACCACATCAAGTATGTTACGGTCGATGAACAGAAGCGGGCGGCATTCGGAATATGCAAAATCAAAAGCTTTGACTTCCTGTTACATCCGCCTAACGGACAAACAATAATAGCCGAGGTGAAGGGGAGGGCTTTCAAGGGAACCAGCTTTGCCAAATTAACAGGGTTCGAATGCTGGGTCACGGCTGAAGATATCGATGGGCTGACGGAGTGGCAAAGGGTTTTCGGGCAGGGTCATACTGCTGTCTTTGTCTTCGCCTACAAGATAGAAAACATCGACGTTGATTTTGACGGCAGGGACGCTTATGACTTTGACGCAAACAGATATGTATTTTTCGCCGTCAAACTAGACGATTATCGAAAGTTTATGAAGCATCGCAGCCCGAAGTGGCAGACTGTAACACTGCCTGCAGATAAATTTCGGCAGTGTGCCATTCAATTGCAGCAGCTTTTATGGAATAAATAACTGGATAACAGGCAGTGTTCTGAAAAATTCGACGGCCTGCCGGTCGGCATATCTGATGCTCCAGACAAATTCTCCCAGTCCCATCTGCGCCAACACGTATTTACCCAGAGCAAATTGACCGATGGCGGCATAGCCGATAACAAATTGCCCAATTCCGAGATATGCTGCTATTGCACCCTGTCCTAACGCTACCAGACCTGAGGATAATTGGCCTAAGCCCAAGATGATTCCAATTGCCAGTTGTCCGATTGCCAAGAGCCCTAAAGAAACGTGGCCGATGGCAATGAAGCCGCAGGCGAGCCGACCGACCGCGATAATCCCTTTTGCAATCCTGCGTCTGCCAGTTTCAGGGCACCTACCATACGTAAAATGCACGAGAGGCAGGCCAAAAACAATCGTATGTGATTTGAATTCGTGGAAACTGGTGCCGTTAACATACATATACCGCTGCCAGATGCCGAATTTTGTCTCTTCGATTTTGTATTCGACCTTTTCTAATAGCAGGTTGCCCATAGAATGTTCCTTTATTAGGGGTTTATTATGTTTGTAAATTATAATCTTTCCGGCTGAGACAGCAATAATTATTTACGGGCTGTTGAGCAGAGAGGGCAAAATTTCTCGCTCAAAACGCGGTATTATAGTATATTGTGCGAAATGCGCATAATAGCAGGTGCAAAACGAGGGATGAAATTGTTTAGTCCCGAGACAAATGTGTCTCGGCCAATTACCGACAGGGTCAAGGAGTCGCTTTTCAACGTGCTTTATAAGTATGACCTGCCCGGTGGTAAAATGGCGGCTGATTTATTCTGCGGCGTCGGCTCTTTGGGTATGGAGGCATTGAGCAGGGGGGCTGAGTTTGTTACTTTCGTTGAAAGAGACCCGAAGATTATCGAAGTTTTGAAAAGGAATGTTGAAAAGGCCGGATTTGCCGGCGCGTCGAAAATTATAAGGGCCGATGCGTTCAGGATTGGTGCGCCGGTTGTTGGTGAGCAAAAGTACGACCTTGTTTTTGTTGACCCGCCATATTCGGCCTCAAGGGAGACAGGAGAAGATTCGCCCCTAGGCAAATTACTGGTGCTATTGAGCGAGCAGTCAGCGGTGGATGGGAT
>JBAPXT010000031.1:0-6674 GCA_049284355.1 Sedimentisphaerales bacterium | reverse complement strand
CCATTTCCTGACGTCGATCTCGAAGTTGGTTCCAGCACCCACGCGCAGCAAACCGCTGAAATCATGAGGCGCTTCGAACCCGTTGTATTGGAACATAACCCTGATGCCATATTGGTGGTAGGCGATGTAAACTCTACTATCGCCTGTGCACTGGTGGCGGCAAAATTAGGCGCCAAAATCGTCCACGTCGAAGCAGGATTGAGAAGTTTCGACAGAACTATGCCTGAAGAAATAAACCGCGTCCTGACCGATGCTATAAGTGACCTTCTTTTTGTTACAGAGCCAAGCGGCCTGGTTAACCTTAAGCAAGAAGGCATTGATGGAACAAAGGTTCACTTTGTTGGGAATGTGATGATAGACACACTTGAGCTTCACAGAGAGAAAGCCAGCAACTCACGTATACTTGATGAGCTAAATCTACAGGCTGGGCAATACGGTGTCGTCACTCTACACAGACCTAGTAATGTAGATCAGCATCAAGCACTCATAAGGATATTGAACGCATTGGCTGAGATTCAAAAAGAAATCAAGATTGTTTTTCCCATCCATCCCCGAACTTATAAACAGCTCGTATCAAATGGACTCGTGCAAAGAACCAAGGATTTACCAAACATGTTGCTCATCGAACCATTAGGGTATTTGGACTTTTTGAAATTGATGTCGGATGCTAAGGTGGTGATAACAGATTCCGGCGGCGTCCAAGAAGAAACCACAATCATAGGGATACCTTGCCTCACCGTCCGCGAAAACACAGAAAGGCCAATTACAATTACTGAAGGAACAAACATTTTGGTAGGCACAGATACTAATAGAATAGTGGGTGGCTATCATGAAAGTTTGAGTAAGGCCAGACCATACACAAGACCAAAGTTCTGGGACGGGAAAGCTTCTGAACGGATTGTTCGGATATTATTAAATTGCTTGTAATGGCATGATTTGCCGAAAAAGGTATCGCAAAATTGGATAAACTCGATGTGGAGTGAACCACCTATCAAAACGATTATACTTGCGGGAAGCCGTGACTTTGGGCGCTGTCCCATAGCGTCACGAGTACCCGGGCCCTTGTGGCCGATAGCAGAAAAACCGGCATTAGAGCGCCTGCTAGACCAGTTAGCTAACCAAGGGATAAACCAGGTTGTAATTTGTTCCAATGGTGATGGTTCATTGTTTGAAAAATCTATTCACACTAATTGCTTTCTGGATGTGAAGTTTCTAAACGAGCAGTTACCTGTTGGCACTGCTGGGTGTATCCGGGATGCTGCTGGTAATGAACAAGATGTGCTACTTTTAATATTCCCAGCCAGCATACTCAATCCACCAAAAATTGATATGCTGGTAGAAGCTCACCGTATCGGCCGGTCCGACTTGACTGTGGTATTTAATCCAAGCAATGGAAATGGCAGATCGTTCAGCGAACCTGCAGGGATTTATGTATGTGAAACCAATATCTTAGAACACATCCCGAAAGAAGGCTACTTTGATATTAAAGAAGGTTTGATTCCAGAGATGCTCCGTGCTGGGAAGACCATTCATACGGCAGTACTACCGCATCACGTTGGAAATTTCCGAAATCATGAAGAATACTTGTATGCCATTTCTAATTACCTCGAAAAGGCCACTAAAGAATCCTTAAATTTACCTGTCTTCAAGCGAACTGATTCACAAACTTTTTGGATGGCATCTAATTCCAAAATTGATTCAAGCGTTCGAATTTACGGGCCGGTTGCTATTATGGATGGTGCTTGCATTTCAAAGGGTGCGGTCATTTTCGGACCGACTATAATTGGACGCGACGTTAACATTGGCCAGAACAGTGTTGTAGTGAATAGCGTTCTTTGGGACGGCGCAAAAGTAGGCCCAAATTGTGAGATTCAGCGATGCGTAGTTGACTACCATGCAACCGTGCGAGGTAATACTGTTATAGAAGGAAAGGCCATACCATTTAAACCAAGGGGAATGTTAGAGAGTGCGGTTAGCAGTGCATTAAAAGTTGCGAGAGATAACACAAGTAGATTGCAGCGCACATTGCAACCACAATTTGATAAATTAAATGGAAAGTTGCCTCACCGGTTGGAATCGCATAAGGTAAATATTATTCAATGGCTTGCAGCCAGCTTCGTTCTAATTGCCTTTCTTTGGTCGTACCGGCCAACAATTTCGGACCTTTGGAATATTTGGCAGCGAAGCGATGAATACTCCTCTGGACTTTTAGTTCCTTTCCTGGCTATCTATATCTTATGGTCGAGGCGCCACGATATTGCTCAATGCCGTATGAGACCTTCTCTTTGGGGGCTGATTGCTTTCTTGGCGGCACAGAGCATCAGGCTATTTGGACTGTTCTTTATGTACGGCTCGGCAGAAAGATTGTCCATTGCTCTAAGTATTGCCGCATTGATATTGCTTCTGTTTGGTTGGCAGCTTTTCCGAAAAGTATCTACGGTATTATTGTTCTTATGTCTGATGCTGCCTTGGCCCAACAGAATCCAGGCTGCCGTTGCGTTGCCTCTACAACACTGGGCCACTTCGTCAGCCGTGTTTTGCTTGGAGATGACAGGCTACGAAGTTGTCCAGGAAGGCAACGTTATCCATATTGGCCAAGCAACTGTTGCAGTAGCTGAGGCCTGTAATGGCTTGAGAATGATCACGGCCTTTTTTGTGATTAGCAGTTTGGTTATTTTGTTAGTCAAACGAGAATGGTGGGAAAAGCTGCTTGTCCTCGCTTCGAGTTTGCCCATCGCTTTACTCTGTAACACAGTGCGATTAACTATTACTGCAGTTGTCTTCACAATGCTCAGTGGTGAATACTGGGAAAAAATATTTCATGATTTTGGTGGCTATGCAATGATGCCTTTGGCACTTGGCATGATTGTTCTTGAGCTTTGGCTGTTGACAAAAATTACAACAGCCCCAACGGAAAAACAAATTGTATTAGCAAGTAAATAGCATTCCTAATCGGTTCTGATTTTAATCGGAGGATGAACAAAAATGAATATGATAGAAAAGCATCAATCACAACATTTATCGCATGATATTGCTCCTCTTGAAGTTTCTGCCGCTCCGGGAGCAGATCCGCACCTCAGTTTGATAACACCTATTCTAAGGCGGTGGCATATAGTGTTAATAACATTTTTAGTAATTTGCGCAATCGGTATTCCGGCCGTATGGCTTTTAATCAAACCTATGCAAGCTGCCACTGCGGCAATCAGAGTTGCACCGATAATTCCGAGTATTTTATTCAGCGACAAAGACTCTGAGGGTGTAATACCGATGTACACAAACTTTGTGAACACCCAAGCTGACCTGATTATGAGTGACCAGGTTCTGCAGAGAGTGGCGGATGACCTCGTGGACAAAAATCTGAGGTTTTTCAAGAATGCTGCTAATCCTGTTATCAAGTTAAGAGAGGCTTTAATAAATGAGGATATTACTGTAGCTACTGGGCGTAACAGTGAGCTCATAAAAATAACAATGAAAAGTCGAGATTCAATAGAGGCTGCTCAAATAGTCGATGCTTTTGTCAAAGCATACATGGCTATAGAAGTTTCAAGGGAAGCACAGGGTGGGGACCAAAAGCTTGCCGTACTGGAAGATGAACACAAGGTCTTGACTGACAAGCTGGAAAGAATAAGACAAACCATTCACCAGATGGCCGAGGAGTATGGTTCTACGGTTCTGACTGATCGCCAGGAGATTATGTTAAAACGTGTTGCAGATATCCAAACTGAACTTACCACGATTCAGACACGCAAGATAACACTCGAAACACAACAGCAATTGGGCCAACAAGGGATTTCACCGGACAAGCTGTTTAAAATGCGCTACGAATTTATCAACGCCGACCCTACAGTACAGGTACTATCGATCAACATTACCGAACTGGACCAGGGACTTATTGTTGCGAAACAGACTTTAGCACCAGCAAACCCCGAACTTCAACGCAAAACCGATCTTTTAGAAGCGTTGAAGGCTCGCCTTGAGGAAAGACGTCAGGAGATGGGAAAAACTTTTGATGAGATGATGAGCCAGGAACTGGCAAAAGGTCGTGAAGACCAGCTGGCAAATATAAAAGCAGAATTGGAACAAGTTACCAATTACGAAAAACGTTTAGAGGATATGCTGGCCAAGGAAAATACCGAGTCCATCGAACTTGGTCGCAAACACTTAGCCATCCAGGACCAGCAAGAACAATTAGAGCATACTAAGGAACTGTATGATACGGTCGGACGACGTATCCAGGAACTTGAAATGGAGCGGAAACGTCCCGCAAGGATTTCCGTCGCCTATAACGCTAATGTAGCTCCCCTTCCTGACAAACGCCTGAAATATACCGCAGCACTTATATTCGCCTCTTTAGCGGCTGGATGCTTCCTTGCCTTTTTAAGGGACAAGGCGGACTATAGTCTATACACGCCGGATGATATCACTAAGCGTATCGGAATTCGAATAATCGGTACTACTACCAGCGCGGATTACGTTGATATGCCCAAACTGCCCCAGCAAGTAGTCGATGACTACCAAACTATTCGTGCCAACCTGGGGTTGCTGAACGGAGGTAAGATCCCGAATAAGTTGGTTATTACAAGTGCTGGGATTCGCGAAGGTAAAACCACATTTTCCATTAATCTCGCAACAAGTTTAGCCAAGGCAGGCAAAAAAATCTTGTTAGTGGATGGTGATTTGAGAAAACCTGATATTCGACGGATGTTAAATCTTCCTGAAGGTTCGGGAGGATTACAGGACGTACTTCTCGGTAAGAGCTTTGAAGATGTGGTTCATTTTATCTCATCAGGAGGATTCGACATATTGACGGCTGATTCTCGAAACGCGTCAGACGGCTTCGAGCTACTCTCGCTTCCTGATGTTAGCAAATACCTTAACCTGATTAGTGCGAAATACGACCACGTGATTATTGACTCGCCTCCGGTGCTGGCTTGCCCCGACGCGCTTCTATGGGCAAAGATAGCTGACGGAGTCATACTGATCAGCTTTGCCGGCTATACTGAAGAACAGGGTCTAAAAGAAACGCTTGAACGGCTGGCACAAATAAAGGTCAGAGTGCTTGGCACCGTTTTGAATAATGTCCGACTTGGCCATAGTTACTACCGTTACGGTTATAATGACTACGCCAATGGAGCTGTAGCCAAAAACAATCGCAGAAAAAGTGGCAAGACTATGCTTTTGCTATCAGCAAAAGAAGGCGACAAAACCCCTGACAATTCAAAATCCTGACAAGAAGTATCTCACAAAAACTTGTTTATGAAAAGCTCAGCTTTTAATCAAAGTATGAACTTGATTGTTATACGCCAAAATAGAAATTTCTTCACCAATAGTACCTGTAATTTGCTTCGATTGGCCGTTTGCAGCGAACAGCTTGCCAATATTATTTTAAGCTGCTTAAACGGCAATCGAAGTAATAATGAGACAATAGCAATTCCGCAACCTTGGGTTAGTCAAACTACAAAGAATAAGTCAGGTATAATATATTACAAAGATAAGGTGCCGGTCTCCTTTGGGGGCACGAGCCAGCTCAAAGCAAAACAGTGGTTCATTGTTTCAGATGGAGGATTTGTTACTCGAATAGACCATCAGTGGCTTTGCAAAGTATTAGCTCAGCTCCGAGCTGACGTAGTGGCAGTTAATGTATCGCCTCAATTGCAGGCGGGCTATGAAAAGGTGCTGGTTAATTCGCAGAGAAAACTTGTTGGATTTCGACGGTTCTACAATGATTTAGCTCAACCGACATCGATTCCTGATGATTGGCCGCACCACCTTTTTGTAAAAGCGGACATTCTCAACAAACTCTTAGTTGATGATGCTTTACCTTTATCTTTTACTGAGTTTATTAGCAACTGTTTTTCAAATTTACTGACTGTACGTGGTCTCAATATTGGTGGCACCGTATTGGATTTAGGAACAGAGGAAGGTTTGCTCGGCTTTCTTGCAACGAGGCTCAACTTTTCGGCAAAGAATCATCACAATCCGAACAATGGATATCAAAAGGAAATCCTGGATAGAGATGGCATCGAAATATCTCCCGGTGCAAGATTATTTGGAAAAATATTGTTTGGGCAAGACGTGAGTATTGGTCCAAATGCAATTATAGTGGGTCCAACTATCATTGGTAATGGTGTTAAAATTGCAAAAGGAGCTGTTGTCAGAGCGTCGATTGTCGGCTCTGGTGTTTCAGTGCCCACGAATGGTATTGTCCAGAACCGTGTGCTTATTAATGGACAAAAGCTCCAAAAACGAACCATACAAGCTAAAACCAATTGCATGGTAGTAACTACAAACGGTATTGCAGCTTACAAAAATTCATGCGCGGATAATTTCCGAATTTGGCCGAGGTTTTCCTACGCAAGGCGCTTTAAACGAGTTGCTGATTATTTTGCCGCGATAATTGTACTGATTCTATTTGCTCCCATAATGCCTTTTATTGCACTCGCAATAAAGTTAAATTCATCAGGTCCGGTATTCTTTAAGGATAAACGCCAGGGGCTGCACGGAAAGGAATTTCACTGCTTGAAATTCAGAACTATGACCGTTGGTGCTGATAGGATTCAAGACAAATTAAGAGTTGTGAATCAAACTGACGGTCCGCAATTCAAGATAGAAGACGACCCACGAGTCAATACCGTTGGCAGATTCCTCCGAGACACATATATCGACGAAATACC
>JBAPXT010000030.1:0-1803 GCA_049284355.1 Sedimentisphaerales bacterium | reverse complement strand
CGGAGAACAAGCTCTAGAAATTTGCGAGGCGTTAGTCCGAAGTGGAGCAGTGGATGTGATCGTAGTGGATAGCGTAGCCGCGCTTGTACCCCGTGCTGAGATTGAGGGGGAGATGGGGGATAGTCAGGTTGCTTTACAAGCCCGTCTCATGTCCCAGGCACTCCGCAAACTGGCAGTGGCGATTGGCAAATCCGGAACAGCAGTAATTTTCATCAACCAATTGAGAGAGAAGGTCGGTATCGTTTTCGGTAATCCTGAAGTAACGCCGGGCGGCAGAGCTTTGAAGTTTTACGCTTCTGTTAGAATTGATTTGAGACGCGTTGAAACTATCAAACAGGGTGAAGTTGCGGTTGGTAATCGTGTCAAAGCCCGAATTGTGAAAAACAAGGTGGCACCTCCATTCAGGACCGCTGAATTTGATATCATGTTTGACCATGGGATTAGTCGTGAAGGCGACCTTATCGATTTAGGGGTTGAGATGGGGCTGATTAAGAAATCCGGTGCCTTTTTCTCTTGGGGTGATACTCGTCTAGGACAGGGAAGAGAGAACGCGAGAAACTTCCTCGTTCAAAAACCTGATATTACCAAGGAAATAGAGCAAAAGGTACGAGCCTCAGCCATACCAAGCACACAAGAAGTGGCAAAAGACCAGTGATTTCTTAGCCCAAAGATAAATAGAAACTGGTGAACTGAAATAGAAGCTGAGGTCTAGATCTCAGCTTTTGTATTTTAATAAGGTAGTAATAATGAGCAGGATTACCGCTCTGAAAACGAGTAAACATACTGAAAAAAAGGTAAATATGTTCCTGGATGGTAAGTTTGCCATCAGTGTGGACACAGAGGTTGTAGTAAAAAAGGGGTTAACAATTGGACAGGAACTGTCTGACGACCAGATTAAAGGTCTGGCTGAAGATGTTAGTTTAGCCCGTTGTTTAAATACAGCTTATCGTTTTCTGAGTCATCGGCCGCGTAGTGAAGCGGAGATGAAAGACCGGCTACACCGCCATGGATTTGAAAATTCTCAAATTGAAATAGTAATAAATAAATTAAAGGAGCAAAATTTACTGGACGATACTGTCTTTGCACAGTTTTGGAAAGAAAACCGCCAGATGTTCCGGCCGCGAAGCCAACGATTAACCAGAGTGGAGCTGAAAAAGAAAGGGGTGGCTGACGAAATCATAGATGAAGTGACGGAAAAATTAGATGACATGGAATCCGCCTATCAAGCCGCCCTGAGTAAAGCGCAACACCTGCCAAAACAGGAATACGAGGTATTCCGCCGTCGATTAGGTGATTATCTGAAAAGACGGGGCTTCGGTTATGCGGTAATTAATCAAACCGTAAAAAGAATCTGGCAGGAACTGAAAGAGCAAAACGACATTAACGAGTAGCAAGTGCAAGATACCGTCCAGGGAAAGTGAGGTGCAAAAATGAGTCCTGTTGTCATCACAATTTTGTATGTCTCAAGCCTAATTATTGGTATTGTCCTTGGTGGCGCAATCGTATTTTTCTTCCGCCGTATGGCGGTGAATCGTCTCCTCCGTGTCACCCAACGCAGAACGAACCGAATAGTAATTGAATCTCGTGAGGAAGCGAAAAAAATTGTCGACCAATCTAAAGTTGATGCGGATAAGATAAGGGCAACCGCAGATGCAGAGTACCGCGAACGCCGCCTGGAGTTACAGCGGCAAGAAAACCGGCTCCTCTCCAAGACTGAAAACCTGGAGCACAAACTGGAAGGAATCGGACAGCGTGAAAGAGCGTTAGCCAACAAGGAAAAATCCCTCGATACTCTCAATGCCC
>JBAPXT010000029.1:0-26677 GCA_049284355.1 Sedimentisphaerales bacterium | reverse complement strand
CATTTGAGCAGGTAAACTTTCCCTTGCCGGGCTTGAGTTTGTTCGCAGGTATGGTAAAGGTCTGTGTGCCCAAAGTAATGACAAGGTTCTCGCTGACCCTGTCCGGCATATTCACATCCTGATTTTCAACTGCGAAGCCGCCATTGGCCGACAACTGGTCGGTGCCGGCTTTTTTGCCTTGTTTGACGGTGCATTTATCTACCCGCAGGACATTCTTAACCCCCATCATCAGCTTGATTGGTATCGGCATCTTGAGGCCATTGACTATTGCCTCGTCCATCTGCGCAGTGCCGAAGTAATCGTCGATTTCAATCTCGACGGTCAGCGGACAGCCAAGACCCGACAGGTCAACGTTACTTGCTGAAAATGCGAACTTATGGGTTTTCACACTATACGTGAAGGACTTTTTTACACCGCTGACGGTCTTTGAATAACTGTACGTGCCATTTTTAACCTTAAAGGTCTTGGTGTCGATGGGGAAGGTCAGGACACAGGGACTAACTATATCGTTCGAATAAATCGTAACCTTGAAGGTGGCACCGACGAAGTCATCGGCTACGGCGCCCATAGTACCCGAAAAGGAAATCTTATCGGTGTTTGGCTTGCTGCCTGCGGTAACGGTGCATTTGGCAACATCGAGCTGCCAGAAGAGTTTTGGGTAGCCGGAGCTTTCAGCTATCCACCAGATGTCGTCGGTTCCGTTTGCTATCTCGCTGATGAAGTCCCAGCCGGAGAAGCTGGTTTGCTTTTTCATCTTCGCAGCCGTCAGTGGTGAGCCATAGCTATTATACGTAAAACCGCCCTTATTAAGGAGATAATAACAATTGCTGATAGTGATGCTGACGTCGAAGATGTTGTTGTGTCCCACCAAGTTGCCTTTGTTGTTGCTGCTTTCAGGGACAGCACCCGTCGAATAGCAGTTGGTGATATTTCCGTGGTTGTTATAACCTACCAGCCCGCCGACAACTGATGAAGTATTGTCGCTGCTGATAGAGCCCATGGAGAAGCAATCGCTGATGTCGCCGCTTTCGTGCCAACCCACCAGCCCGCCGAGGTACATTGCACTGCTTCCACCGGTAACTGTGCCCGTCGAGCAGGAGGCGCTGATGTCGCCGCTTTCGGTCCATCCGGCCAGCCCGCCGAGGCCCTGTGAACCATCCCCGCCGGTAACGGCGCCTGTCGAACAGCAATTGCTGACGTCACCATGGCTACGTCCGACCAGCCCGCCGAGGTCATGTGAACTATCTCCACATGTGACAGTACCCGTAGCATAGCAATTGCTTATATCGCCACCGTCAAGAAGTCCCGACAGCCCGCCGATATAATATGAACCATTTCCGCCGCTGACAGCACCTGTTGAATAGCAGTTGTTGATAGTACCGCCACTGTTATGTCCCACCAGCCCCCCGAAGTCGATCGATAGAACTCCGCCACTGATAACGTCTGTCGAGAAGCAATCGCGGATATTTCCTTCGTTATATCCCACCAGCCCGCCGAGGTTGGATGAGCTGTTACCGCCGGTGACGGCGCCTGTCGAACAGCAATTGCTGATATTGCCGTTGTTTATCCCCGCCAGCCCACCGAGGAGGATAGAATCAGGTCCGCCGGTGATGTTGACATTTTTAAGGCGGAGATTTTTTATCTCTCCGCCGGAGTAGATTTCCCCAAACAGACCTAAAAAGTCGTTTTGAGCCCCGCCAGTATTTATTGTCAAATTACTGATTGTATGATTGTTGCCGTCGAAAACGCCGGTGAAGGCAGTTCCATCGAAATCATAGTTTGTGTTGTTCGTATCAGGTGCAATGACAGCGGTGGTAAAGACACCCGCGTTGATAAGGTTAATATCCGCCATGAGAACGAAGTTTGCATCGTAGTCGGCCGTATTTGCCGCCATAGCCAGCAGGTCGGCTACTGTGGCGATTTTGTACGGCTCGCCGGATGTCCCCGAACCGCCTGAGTAGTCGGATATGTGGAGTTTGGGGAAACTGACATTTTCACGGATGCGCCAGGTATCGACAAAATCCCAGCCGGAGAAGCTGGCTTGATGCTTCATTTGTGTATCGGTCAGCGGTGTTCCATTCCCGTCAGCCGGCCCGCTGCCAGCGAGAAAATAGCAGCTGTTGAAGGAACCTCCGCTGTTTATTCCCGCCAGTCCGCCGAGATTGGATGCCCCGCTGCCGCCATTGACATCGCCCGTAGAATAGCAGTGGTTGATAGTGGCGCTAAAGTTCTCTCCCACCAGCCCGCCCAGATATTTTGAACTACTTTCACCGGTGACATCGCCAGTCGAATAGCAATTGCTGACGCCACCGGCGTTGTCAAATCCTATCAGTCCGCCGAGGTATTGTGCACCATCACCGCCTTTGATAGTGCTTGTCGAGTAGCATCTGCTGATAGAGGCACCAGTCCAGTCCCTGGCTATCAGTCCGCCGAGATATTTCGAACTATCTCCGCCGGTTACGTCTCCTGTCGAATAGGAATCGCTGATAGAGCCGCCGCCAAGTCCCACCAGCCCGCCGAGGTCTTCTGAATTATGTTCGCTGCTGACAGCGGCTGTCGAGAAGCAGTTACTGATATTTCCGTCGTTGTCTCCTGCCAGCCCGCCGAGGTGGTTTGAGCTGGCACCGCCGCTGACAGTGCCAGTCGAACGGCAATTGTCGATATTGCTGCCGCTGGTATTCCATCCCGTCAGCCCGCCGAGGTAGTTAGAATTATCTCCGCTGGTGACAGTGCCTGTCGCATAGGAATCGCTGATATTGCAGTCGTTGTCTCCTACCAGCCCGCCGAGGTCATACGAATTATTTCCGCCTGTGACGGCACCTGTCGCGTAGCAGTTGCTGATAGTGCCGCTATAATTGTTATTACCCACCAGCCCGCCGAGTTCTGATGAAGTAGTTCCACCGATAACGACACCTGTCGAGTAGGAATTGCTGATAGCGCTGCTGCTGGTTCCCACCAGTCCGCCGAGGGTTTGTGAAAAATTTCCGCCTGTGAGGGCGCCTGTCGAATAACAATTGGTGATAGTTCCACCATCAAGCACTCCCACGAGCCCGCCGAGGAATATTGGATTATTTCCGCCGTTGACGTCACATGTCGAATGGCAGCTGCTGATGCTGCCGTGGCCGTTATGCCCCACCAGCCCTGCGAGGTCGGCTGAATGATTTCCGCAATAGATGATATTGCCTGTCGAATAACAGTTAGTGATATCGCCGCCGTTGTAACCCACGAGCCCGCCAACGTTAGAATGACCTGTGACAGTTCCAGTCGAGAAACAGTTGCTGATAGTGCTGCCCCAAGTTGTTCCCGCCAGCCCGCCGAGGGCGTATGAATCAGTTCCGCCAGTGATGCTGACATTTTCGAGGCCGAGATTTGTTATTTGTCCGCCGAGATAGATTTTCCCAAACAGGCCTAAATAATCGTTATCATGCCCGCTGGTATTTATTGTCAAATTGCTGATTATGTGATTATTGCCGTTGAAGACGCCGGTAAAGGCGATTCCCACGAAAGTAGAACCTATATTTGTATCGGGCGCAATAACGGCGGTAGTAAAGGTACCGGCCGGGGCGAGGTTAATATCCGCCGTAAGGATAAAGGATTTGTCGTAGTTTTTCGTATTTGTGGCCAGTGTCAGCAGGTCAGCTACAGTTGCGATTTGGAAGGGGTCATCGGCAGCGCCAGTCCCGCCGGAGTATGTGCCCAATGCACTGAGTTTGGGGTAATCGATGCCTTCGATTATCGCCCAGATGTTATCAGTGCCGTTTGCCGTCTCGCCGACGAAGTCCAAGCCGACGAAGCTGCTTTGCTGTTTCATTTGTGCATCCGTCAGCGGTGTCCCAAGTCCGTTGTTTGGTCCGCTGCCGGTAAGAAAATAGCAATGGCTGATAATGCTTCCGCCGCTGTTTGCTCCTGCCAACCCGCCGATACCGACTGAACCACTACCGCTACTGACGATACCTGTCGAATAGCAATTGCTGGTAGTGCCGCCATTGTTCCACCCCACCAGCCCGCCGAGGTATTCTGAATTATCTCCGCCTGTGACGGCGCCTGTGGAGTAGCAGTCGCTGATAGTGCCGCCGTTCCATCCCACCAGCCCGCCGAGGAGGACCGAATGATGTCCGCTGGTGATAATGCTTTTCGAATAACAATTGTTGACATCGCCGTAGTTGTTTCCTATCAGGCCGCCGAGACTGGTTGAATTGTTATCGCCGCTGATATTGCCTGTCGAATAGCAGTTGATGATAGTGGTGAAATTACCTCCCGCCAGCCCGCCGAGGCTGGATGAACCACTACCGCTGTTGATGTCGGCTGTTATATAGCAATTGTTGACATCACCGCCGTTAAGTCCCATCAACCCGCCGAGGATAATTGAATCCTCCCCGCCGGTGACGCTGACATTTTTGAGGCGGAGATTTTCTACCTCGCCGTAAAAACACCCAAACAAACCTAAATAATCGTTTCCAGCGCCATGGGTATTTATTGTCAGATTGCTGATTATGTGATTGTTGCCGTCGAAGACGCCGGTAAAGGCAGTGCCGTCAAAATCTTCGTTTGAGGGGTTCGTATCTCGCGCAATAACAGCGGTGGTAAAATTATGAGAGGCAAGGTTAATATCGGCTATGAGAATGAAATATTTACCATAGTCGCCCGTATTTGCCGCCAGGGACAGCAGGTCAGCAGCCTTACCGATTTTGTACGGGTTGCCGGCAGTGCCCGACCCGCCTGAATATTTGGCCTCTACGCAATCAGGCAGGACAAAAAAAGACAACAGTGATAACAAGACCGTTATTGCAGTTATTTTGCCAGCATTCATTTTACACCTCTATCTTAATTAGTCCTCGGGAATGGAAATTGGAAAAATCATACCAGAACCACCCTGCTTTGTCAACAAATCCTTCGCGGCGATGAGCCGTTTTCGGAAAGGGGTAGGCAGGATAAGTCCAAAGCGTTCTGGCCCTTAAGGAGCAGGCGGAGGTACGAATTAGTGGTTAGTGAATAGTCGTTAGTAGAATGAGATTACCACATCCGCCTGCGGCAGGTTCACAATGACAAACCCTTGTGGACAACAACTCGCGGATTGGGTAGAATTGAGAGAAGTTTTGACCCTTCGACGGTTCGACTGCGCTCACCGCAGGCTCTGCTCAGGGCAGGGTTTTTAGTTGGAAAGAGAAATGTCAAATAGAACAAAGACAGGAGGATAATATGAATCGCAGGGCATTTTTAAAGAGCGTGCCGATTGTGGCGGCGCTGGCGGCTGCAAAGTCCAGCTTCTCCGAGGACGCTAATACGGCGACCAGCTCCACCGGGGGACTACAGGCGGCCACCCAGGCGGACGGCGTAATCAAGCTTAATCCGCCTGATTTGAACAAGGGAATTCCCTTGATGGCTACGCTGAAGAAAAGAAAAACGCAACGTGAAATCTCTGACAAGAAGCTGACGCTGCAACAGTTGTCAGAGCTGCTTTGGGCGGCAGACGGCGTAAACAGGCCTGACGGTAAACGCACTTCACCTGCGGCGATGGCCAAGTATGCCGTTGATATTTACGTAGTGCTGCCAGAAGGCGTCTATTTATATGATGTAGCGAAGCACGAGCTTGCACCGGTTGCGAAAGGAGATTTTCGAAAATTAGCCGGTATGCAGGATTTCGTATTCATTGCACCGGTGAACTTAGTTTATGTTGTTAACTTGAAGAACTGGCAGGATAAGTCCAGGCCAGTACCTGAGCAAAAACGAGACCTCTGGATACACATAGAAGCGGGGTGTATTGCCCAGAACGTCTATTTGTATTGTGCATCGGAAGGATTAGGGGCGACGGTCAGGGGGAGGATCGACGAAAAGAAATTTGGTGAAGTCGTTAATGTAAAGCCTGAGCAGGTAGTTCTGGCCCAGACTATAGGGTATCCAAAATAAGAGCGGATTTATTTTTTAACAACACCGGTAATGCCGCCTGATATTAAAGCGGCCAAGTTGGCAAGGATGCGGGGCAGCATAAGCCCTTTGTAGCAGGCAAGATACTTAGGCTGCCACTGCGGGTCAAACTTATCCTTGTATCGGCGGAGTCCCCGGAAGTTATAAAAGTGCTCGCCATATTTGAAAATAAATGCGCCGGTGTGCGACCATAATGGGGCAAGAGCCCTATTTTCAATTCCCGACAACGGCGCCGTTCCGAGATTAAACCATTGGAAACCCTGCTGCCTGCCCCACAACATCAATTCGATAAAAAGATAGTCCATAACATCTTCGAGGTCGGAAGGGGTAAATCGCATCAGGTCCACCGATAATTCCTGTTTCTCTGCGCCGGCGAGGACATTTGCGAAAGCGATTATTTTTTCATTCTGTTTGACGAGCGCCAAGGGCGTCATAGACATATAGCCGGGATTGAAATAACCGATAGAAAATCTTTTTTCTCTAACATTTTTTTGTTCCAGCCAGCTATCTGAAATGTTTTTTACTTCATCCAATACTTTATCTACATCCTGTCGCGGGACGATTGAAAAGGCGTAATTCTGCTTTTGTGCCTTGTTGTAAGAATATCGCAAGCTTTTTCGAGAAGAGCCTTCCAGAGAAAACGTTTCGAGATTGACGCGTGCTTCCTCGCCCAGCTTTAAAAATGTCAGACCCAGGTCCAGATACAAATCGAGGTTTTCTTTTTCGACCTGATAGAAGACGGGCCAGC
The DNA here is from genome assembly GCA_049284355.1 of Sedimentisphaerales bacterium. Lineage (GTDB taxonomy): Bacteria > Planctomycetota > Phycisphaerae > Sedimentisphaerales > Anaerobacaceae > CAIYOL01. The sequence goes on along the minus strand of JBAPXT010000029.1, from coordinate 20,004 downwards.
CATTGTACTGGTCACAGAGCTCTGTGAAATCCCAGAGTAGCTCCTGCCACTGGTCCTGCGGACCAACCGGGTCACCCATAGCAATCCAGCTTCGACCCTGTATGGCGTACATAATGAAGGCGTTTTTAGCATCGTTGCACAAGAACTTCTTGTCGCCAAGTAAAGCCAGCCAGGAGTAAGTCTTCGGAGAAGATTTAACGATGGGTTCAATTTCTTCGAGGGTGATATCGCTGCCGGAGGAGGCTTGTGCTTTTGCCGTGAAGAGCCTGGAAAAGGAAAAGAGCAGCATAAAAATCACCACAGCAGTTGTAACTCTTAAGAATCTTGGGGCATCAGCGTTTAATTCAAAATGCCACCACAACTGACTGGAGTAATCGACATGCCTGTGGGAAAGCAAGCCGAGCCAAATTGAGAATGCAATTACGGCGAATATTGACATGACCCATGCCGGTGAGAAGCTCCCCCTCAAAAATGAACCCTTCCTGTAAAATGCTTTTCTGCAAGGCAATAAGGCCAAAAGCATAATGGTCAAGATTATCGCCTCCTCATAGTCGAGGCCTTTAAGGATGGAAAGCACAATACCAGCCAGAAGCAGTGTGATGACGAGATAATATGCAGTGCTGATTCTTTTCTGCAGACTGCGAGCCAAGATAAGAAGCATTGCTCCAATGAGACTGCCTAAAAAATGAGAAACCTCAATGGCTGGGAGCGGTAAAAATTTAATAAGCATCACCATACGACCATAGATGGTCGGCAAGGCACCGGAAAAAAGTAAGATTGCGCCGGCGATGAAAGTGGTAGAGGCAAAGACCTGAGGGACTATATAAAAACCGAACCGGCCGAAGGCCAGACCGAAACGTTTCAAATTTTCTTTTGCCGGCAGAAGCTCATGCAAACCAAGCAGAACGGAAGCGGTAGTCAAGGGCAAAAGGTAATAGATAACGCGGTACAATAAGAGAGAGCCGATGAGGGCGGTGGGCGTTGTATAATCCGAAAGCAAAAGCAGAATGATTGTTTCAAATACGCCCAATCCTCCCGGAACAGTACTAACCAGTCCTGTTATCTGGGCCATTAAAAAAAGCCCCAGAAATTTCGGATAAGTCAGGCCGATGTGGCCCGGCAACAGTACATACAATACAGCGGCAGCAAGCGCCCAGTCGAGGGAAGATATCGCAATTTGTCCCAATGCAATCCAGAACGGCGGTTTCTGGAATTCCCACTCTCTTATTCTCAAAGGTTTTTTGATGTAGAGTATTATGGACAAGTAGCCAAAGACCACAGTGAGGAACATAACGCCGAGCGGCCTGTCGGTCGAAAAGGGGAGATAAGACGAGACTGGTATTTGATGAGGTTGAAAGAGAAAGAACAAACCGCCGATGGAGAAGAAACCCAGCCAGAATGTCAATACGCAGAATATCACCAGCTTTCCTATATCAGAAGCGCTGATGCCTAATGACGAATAAATCCTGTAGCGGGCAGCGCTGCCACCTAAGACGGTTGCGTTATGACTGAAGGCATAGCCGACAAACGAAGCCAGGGCTATTTTAGTATATTTGAGCGGCTGCTTGAGGTAACGTAATGCCAAAGCGTCATAGCCAGTAAGTACAAGATAATCAAGAAAGGTGAGCAGTATAGCCAGCAATAGAGAAAGAATCGGAGTTTGGGATGTTTCTTTTATAATGTCGTGAAGATGGTAGTGTTTGAGTTTATGGCGAATTATAAGCAGGGCGACGCCAAAAAGGATTACGCCAATAAAGGAACTTAGATTATGCAGTATTTTTTTCACTTTATAATAATTTTCTTAAAAAGACGTTTTTTTTGTAAATTAAACAGATAACATATACATTAGAATGATGCCAATTATAAATCTAAAATAGCCCGGCGACAACCACATAAATCCAAACACTTTTCTGAGGGACTTAAGAAATTTAAGCGTCTCTGTATAGTAGTATTGTTTATGCATATTTTTTTGACGCCGGTAAAAGGCGGAAACGACAGCGGCGAACTATGGTGGTGGATTGTGAGTATAAACAATAGAGGCGTATATGCGTTACGCAAGAGATGAGGTGGTCAAAGATGGAAATAAAAAGAGGATTTCTCAATAAACGATGGGTGGCGGTGATGCTGGTTGTGTGTGTTGCAGCAGGCGGGTGGGCGGCAGGGATGTTACTGTCACAGCCGGTCAAGAAACTAATATATAATATAGGACCAGAGCGGATTTGCGGTAATGAGGCGGGGCTTTATAAGGAGCGGAATATGGACAAGAAATTAACGGCTGAGGAAGAGCGGGTCATTGTTCACAAAGGCACGGAGCGGCCTTTCAGCGGTAAATATTACAACTATTTTGAAAAGGGGGTTTATACGTGCAAACGGTGCGGGGCTGAGTTGTTTAAGTTTTCTTCGAAATTTAAGTCCGACTGTGGGTGGCCGAGCTTCGATGAGCAGATTGAGGGAGCAGTGAAGTGGCAGAAGGATGCGGACGGAGTTCGGACAGAAGCTATCTGCGCGAAATGCGGGGCGCATCTGGGGCATATATTTTCGGGTGAGGGGATAACGGCGAAGAATGTTCGCTATTGCGTGAACTCTATTTCGATGAATTTTGTGCCGGAGCAACAGATAGAGAAAGCGATATTTGCTTCGGGGTGTTTCTGGGGGACGGAGTATTATTTCAAACAAGCACCAGGAGTAATATCAACAACGGTTGGGTACACGGGCGGCCAACTGGACAATCCGACTTATGAGCAGGTTTGCACAGACAAGACAGGTCACGCTGAAGCGGTTGAGGTTGAGTATGACAGCTCGAAGACAAGTTATGAATCGCTGGCGAAGCTGTTTTTTGAGACGCACGATTTCACGCAGCTCAATCGACAGGGGCCGGATGTGGGGACGCAGTACCGGTCCGCGATTTTTTATTTGAATGAACAGCAGCGGGAGATTGCCACGCGGCTGGTGCAGGAGCTTAAGAAAAAAGGTTACGATGTTAAGACTCAAATATCGCCAGCGGGGAAATTCTGGCCTGCGGAGAAATATCACCAGGATTATTACGAAAAGGAAGGGGAATCTCCCTACTGCCACATATACAAAAAGATATTCTGAGGTGTGCGCGGCAGTAGGGAGCAACGGGCGGAGAAAGCGATTTTTTATCAGTCAGCCGGTCGGTATTGATACAGTTCCATAACTTCTTCATCCGAGAGCACCCGATTGTAGACACGCAGCTCGTCAATCAGACCTTCGAAATACGCTTCGTTATACGGAGGCTCTTCGAGCACAGCCAGCTGTCCGATATGGATGTCCGTATCGTTGTGTTCCATCGGGACAGTTTTTTGGTTTCTATGATAAGTATCCAATTTACCATCAATATATATTTTTGTGGTTTGTCCATCGTAGGACCCCGCCACAAAATGCCAAATCCCATCCACGACCGACGTTTTGGAAATTAACGAGCAGCCGGCGCATTCGAACGCCAGCTTGTCCGGCCAGGATTGTCCCTGGTAATTGCCGCCGATGCACAGGTTATAAGCCGTCTTCCAGTTCTTGTCGAGGATGCGTTTCCACCGGCCGTCTCGCAGGTCGGTTTTTATCCACGCCGAGATTGTTACAGCATCGAGGTCGAGACTGTCATCATCTTTGACCAGGATGCCGTCGGCTTTATTTTTGGCGTTACATTCAAGAGCCTTGCCGAATCTGTCACTCGAAAGTTCGCCTCCCATTAGAAGGCCGTCGTTTCCTTTCCCGCTGTCGTCGGTAAAGACAGTTTGGCCGGACCCATGACTAGGCGAATCGAACGAAAAATACAGTACCAGCCCGGATTGAAGTCCTTCTGGAAGCGTATGAATAATTTCACTTGGTGAGGGGGCGGGGTTGCTGTTTCGGAGATTTAGAATGTATGCCCCTGTTCCTAATCCCACAGCAATTACCACGGCAACGGCCGCGATTTTTACAGCTATGCCGGATATTATTGTTGAAAAGGCGGTCACCCCTGCACCCATACAGGCTGTCTGCCCGGTGCCGACTGCATGGGCTGAGTTCGCTGCCGCTGCGGCAGTGGACGAGGTCTTGAGCAAACCAGCCGTCCCGATAAGAGCCAGCACCGAAGCGGAGAATTTTTCAGCCGGGGTCGTTTTAGCAACGGTCTGTTCGACCATCGTTTCTATATTGCCCCTGAGCATTTCTCTTGCTCTGGAGATGCGTTTTTTCGCCGCCTCTTCGTTCAGCTCAAAGAATTCCGCCACTTGCCTTACGGACTTGCCGTGCCAGTAGAAAAAAATCAACGGCTCACGGTATTGCTGAGGGATTCGCCCCAGGGCCTGATGCACGAATTCCTCTGTTTCCCTCGCAACGGCCTGTTCCACAGGTCCTGCCTGAGAAGTTTTTGCTGTGGATGCTGCGGCCATGGTAATCGATTTGGAAATAATGTCCCGTTGTCTTCGCTGGTAATATTTTACAATTTCATTCCTTGTAATCTGGCACATCCAGCTTTTGAATTTTCCGGCGTCCCGCAGTTGTGAAAGATTCTGCCAGACGGCGACAAAAACGTTCTGAGCTACGTCCTCGCTTTCTTCTATACGGCCGATTGCACTGTAGACAAGCGTGCAGATGTATGCTTGATATTTTCGTACCAGCGTCCCGAACGCCTCGGTGTTCCTCCCGATACTGGCTTTCAAAAGAGCCTGCTCATTGAAGGCTTGCGGTTCCACCTTGTTATCCTCTAACTCAAAATTTGAATCTTAAACACACAGCGTTTGCCGCCGCGAAGTACCGATTCAACCAGTTCAACCTTGACAGGTTTTGAGAAAATGGTTTCGTACATCTCAGTCTGCCAGCCGAGCGAACAATCGCAGAAATAAGGAGGCGTTTTTTCTTTGTCGACGAAGATGCACGTGCAGTCGGTTCTTTCGGAGGACGTAATGGTAATAATGCCGTTTTCTTTATCATATTCGGCGGTTTCTTTCCAGCGTGCCAGCACCTCGTTCCAGAATCCTTCGGGGTTTCCTTTATATCTGGTCGGCCACCCGCCGAGGTTGGCGCACTGGCGTCCCATCGACATAAGGATTTTTAGCCGCGTCGGCTCATCGACGGTCTCTCCCATCGTCTCCAGCATTCTGGTAAATACCTTCTTGACCCAGTTTTGTTTCCGCTGAAGTTCCTTTACTGCCGGGTGTTCCGGCTCCTTTTGTTTCTTCTCAGCCGTCTGGCCGCGCGCCAATTGAGCCAAGAAGGATAGTCCAGCGCACCCGCAGAGCCCTGCCCCACAGCCCATCTTCAGAAATTCTTTTCTATTCATATATTTCCTCTTATTCAGCTGTAAACACTTCCTTGTCTGTATTTTACCATATAATAGATACTCATTCATAATAAAAGGGGACAACCTGAGATTGCCGGAGCATGTCGCAATTGCAGGCCGATTTGTTAAAAACGCTGTTTTTGCCTGAAAAACGCTTCTTACGACCAAGTCAATCCCGCGTAGACGCCGAATCTGCTTGCTTTACCTGCAAACTTGAGGAACACCCCCCTGTGCTTGCCCGCCGGCTTGCCTGCCCTCGTACTCCTTTGGCGAAGGTCCGGCGTCCTGTCCGGCGTAGTGCAGCGATGACTCAATCGCGTTTCATAATGTCAGTGAAGGTGAGGATGTTGTTGGCCCATTTTTGAGCTTCGAGGAGGTCAACTTTATCTTCTTTTACGAGCATTGCGAGATGCTTTTCCATCGTTATCATTTTTTCATCTGGTCTGTCTTTGGTTTTTGTCTGCATTTGTGAATAGAGTTGCTCGATTTTGCCGGTACGTATGAGGTTTGCGCAGGCGTAGTTTCTATTGTTGAGTATTTCCATTGCGACGAGCCTGCCTTTGCCATCCTTTTTTGGTATGAGCTTCTGGCAGACGATGTAAGCCAGTCCGAGAGAGAGCTGATTCTGCACTTCGCTCTGCCTGCCGGATGGGAAATAATCGAGGATTCGAGTTATAGTTCCGGTGGCGTCTCTTGTGTGGAGGGTGGAGAAGACGAGGTGTCCTGTCTCGGCGGCCATAAGCGTCATAGCGATGGTTTCGGGGTCTCGCATTTCGCCGACGAATATTATATCTGGGTCCTCGCGTAGCATTGCTCTTAATCCATCAATGAAGGAACTGACGTCTTTTCCGATTTCGCGCTGAGAGATGATGGAATGCTTCTGCTGGTAAATATACTCTATAGGGTCCTCGATGGTGATAATTCTGGAGGCGTGTTTTTCGCTGATTCGGTCAATTAGCGAGGCGATGGTAGTAGATTTTCCTGCGCCTGTGATGCCGGTTACGAGGACAAGGCCCTGCTTTCGGTCGATGATGTCCTCCCATGCGTTGTTGGGAAAGCCGATTGTTTCAACTTTAGGGATGTGCAGAGATAAAGCCCTGATTGCGGCACAGATGCCGTCATTTTCCTTAAAGATGTTTATTCGAAACTGTAGAGAGCCGAATCTATAAGAGGAATCTACGCTGTATTGGCCTTGTATTTTGCTTAAGTTTTCGTTACTTAAAAGGGGGTAGATAAGCTGCTTTGCAACCTCATCAGTTACGGTGAGGCCTTTGAGTTTTACGAGGTCGCCATCGATGCGATATACTGGAGGAACGCCGACTTTGATATGCAAATCCGAGACTCGCATAGCGCCTTTTTCCTCGAAGTAGGCCAGCATATCGAGGATGCTCCATTTGCCAAGATTTTCGGTTGAATAAACTTTAGCCGAAGCGGGATATTCTTCAGACATATATTACCTCTGCTTAGAGTAATTTGGGTGTTTATTTTAACCATTTTACCGCAGTAAGGAGCGTGTGGCAAATTATTATGTTTTTTTATCGGCCGGTCAATTCTACATATCCGTGGTATAGAAGGGTGACGAATCGCAAAAAACCAGGGACTAAATATGGTTTTTATTGGCTTTGTGTGGGGAGGTAGCTATAATCTTGTGCTGCGTTGTTGGTATTTCGTGAAAAAAAGCAAGGACGTTCGAAGTGCGAGATACAAGCGTTGGTATGCTAAAGAAAATCGCGTTTATTTTGATTATGATGATTTTAGCAAGTGGTGCTGTTTCGTTTGCTCTTGAAGGTGAGGTTTGTCAGCAAGAAGCCCAGCTTTTTGCGGGGCAGGATTTGCACCTGTCGGGGCGGGAGGTTATAAGCTACCAGAGTGACAGCGGCGAACATATGCTTGTTTTCCAAGACGGCTTTTCGATGTCGATAGGGGCCAATCAATTTTTCAGCGATAGAGCAGTGGTATGGCTGGAAGTGGCAGCAGCCAGCGGCAAGGGACGTGTCGGTTATAAGGTAAAGGCGTATCTTGAGGGTAATGTGTCGATTAAGAAAGGCAAAAGCGCCAAGACGACCGATTTGAGCCAGACGGTAGTTGAAGATAAGCAATCGATGGTTGTTCAATTTGATGTGAGCGGGGAGGTTTTTGTAACAGCAGATAAAAGAGAGGTTACTGACCCTCGCGGCTTAGAGCTTTATAAAAAAGCTGAGGCGGCAGTTGTGCCAACTGGGCCAAAGTTTGTTGTTCAGCCGGAAGCACAGGTACCTGGATTGCCAGGAGAGGAAGTTCGGAAGGAAAGACCTCCTAAAAAAGAAAAAGAAGCGGTTGCTTCTCCCCCCAAGCCTAAAAAAGAAGTAGTTGCTGCTCTCCCCAAGCCTGAAAAAGAGGTAGTTGTTGCTCCTGCCAAACCTAAAAAAGAAGAGGTTGCTGCTCCGCCCAAACCCGAGAAAGAAGTAGTTGCTGCTGTTCCCAAAGCCGAGAAGGAACGTTTGCCGGTACCTTTGGGGCCAGTTTCTACAAAGCCGGCGCAGCCCGGATTGCTTGAGATGCTATTTGGCGGTGGTAAGGCGAAGGTGGTGTCGCCGCCTGCTGGAGCGGCCGTGGAGGCAGAGACGAAGGAGCCGCGGTTTATATATCCTGTTAATATAGCACCTGCAGGCAAGGTTGAACCCAAGATAGAGCGGACCAAGGGGCCAGATGATACGGATATTGCAACGGTGACAGGGAGGTTCTATATTTGGCAGAAGAAGGATGAGGAAGGATTGCTGCTGGAATTGGAGGCAGACAACGCAGTTATATTTTATTCCGGCACAGGTCGGTCCGGCGAAGAGCAGTCCGAGGCGGGAGAAGGTTTTGCTGGGAGTGGTGTGCAAGCGATTTATATGATAGGGGACGTTGTGATGACGGAAGGGCAGCGTACAATTCGGGCTGATGAGATGTATTACGATTTTCAGAACAAGAGAGCGCTTGCGGTAAATGCGGTGGTGAGGAATTTCGACGTGGAGCGAGGTATACCGATATATGTTCGTGCGGTGAAGTTACGCCGGATAGCAGAGGACAAGTTTTCTGCTGAGGGCGCGATGGTGACGAGCAGTGAATTTTATCTGCCGCAGATTTCTCTTACGGCGTCAAGTGTGGTTATTACTGATACGACGGCAATCGACGCCCAGAAGGGTAGGGTCTCAAAGAGCAGTTATGATATCCAGATGCGTGACGTTCGTTTGAAGAAGGGCAAGCAAACGTTTTTCTATTGGCCATATATGCATGCTAACCTTGAAAGGCCAGATGTTCCCATCAAAAGTGTACAAACCGGTCATGACAGCACTTTTGGGACATTTGTTAAGAGCCGATGGTATTTGTCTCGTCTGTTGGGGCTGCGAGAACCGGAGGGGACGGACAGTTCTTTTCTGCTTGATTACTATAGCGAGCGGGGCTTAGGCACCGGTGCTGAAATTGATTATACCAGAGAAAATTATTACGGCGAGCTTTTAGGTTATGTGATTAATGACCACGGCAAAGACAGGCTTGGGAGGATGAGGAGCCGAAAAGACCTTGAGCCAGACCAGGAGCTTCGCGGACGGTTTACGTGGCGGCACAGGCAATTTCTGCCCTATAACTGGCAGCTTACGACGGGGGTCAGTTACCTCTCCGACGAGCATTTTCTCGAGAGTTTTTATCGTCGCGAGTTTAACATCGGCGAAAAGCAGGAAACATACATTCATCTGAAGCGTCTTCAGGACAACTGGGCGTTGTCCTTTTTGGCCAAAGGACGCATAAACAGATTTGCTGATGAACTGGAAGAGTTGCCCAGTGTTGAGTTTCACTTGACGGGCCAGTCACTTTTTGAAGACAGGTTTACTTTGTACAGCGATACCGAGGTCAGCCGGCTGCGTCAAAGGATAGGCAAGGACCATTCTGAGCCAGTAGAGGTGAATGTTGCGACAAATTTGACAGAAATCAACGAAGAGGAGTTTACGTTTGCATCGCACAGGACAGAACTTGATATGCCGATTCGGGCAGAACCGTTTAAGATTGTTCCGTATGTGGCAGGGACTTTCGGCTATGACAACCGCAGCGGTTTTACAAGAACACTTGTTGACGGTAGCGATACGGGCAGTTTTGGAGAGAAGAAGATTTGTATTGGTGAGGGGGGCGTTCGTGTTTTTCCGCGGCCATACTGGAAGGTTTATCCTAATGTGAAATCTCGACTCTGGGATTTGAGTGGATTGCGGCATATCATAAGACCGTACTTAACGGCGGTGGTTTATGATGAGAGCAGCGATGTTGTTGAACAACATGATGCGTTGAACGTAGGTCTCTCTCAGAGGTTGCTAACCAAGCGTGGCTCCGAAGGTGAGCAGCGGACCGTCGAATGGATGCGTTTAGATACGGAGGTTACATGGCTGGACCATACCGGCGAAGCAAAAGATTCGAGTCCTGACAGGTATATTTGGGCACGTCCGATTGTGCCTCTTCGAGTGCTTTCGGCACCTGAGATATTTAACGGTGATTTGATTAGTCATGACGGGGTGAAGGCGACGGGTCTTCACAGATTTGAGATGTGGGGGCCAAGGCGTGATTACTTCAGTGCCGACTATACCTGGCGTATAAGCGATACTTCGGTATTATTGAGCGATTTAAATTTTGATATTCAAAGCAGCGTGCTCCAGCAATTTAATATTGGTTTTTCTCATCTGTGCTGGCCTAATTTGAGTTATTATATAGGGGACAGATATTTAAAGAGGGTTAGAGTTCTGGACGAGGAAGGTTCGAATGCGTTTGTTTTTGCGATTAATTACGTTCTCGACCCGCGATATACGATTGTTTTTGCGCAGGAGTTTAATTTTGCCTGGGATGTAAGTGTACGAAGCGAGGTAACTTTGCTGAGGCGGTATCACAGGATGTATTACGGTCTTACGTTCAGTGCGGATGAGTCGCTGGACAGGCAGGCGATAGTATTCAGCATATGGCCTCAGGGCGTTCCTGAGATGGGGATTGGTCAGACAAGAAGGTATACGGGAATGACCAGCCCAGCAGGTTATTAAAAACGGCAGAGGATGTATGAGGTTTATTGAGCTTTTTATGGTTTTTAGATTTTAGATTTGATAAGGAGACAAGTTATGGCGTTGGTTAGTACCAAAAAGATGTTTAAGATGGCTTACAAAGGAGGTTATGCAGTCGGAGCGTTCAATGTGAACAATATGGAAATCACACAGGGGATTATGGAAGCAATAGCGGAAGAAAAGGCTCCGCTTATCCTGCAGATATCCAAAGGTGCACGAGATTATGCAAAAATAAGCTATCTGAAGGCGATTATCAATGTGGCGGTTGAAGAAAATCCCGATATTCCCATATCGATACATTTAGACCACGGCGATAATTTTGAAACCTGTAAGCAATTTGTAGATGATGGCTTTACGTCGGTTATGATAGATGCTTCGAAATTGCCGTTCGAAGAAAACATTCGGGTCACCAAGCAAGTAGTCAAATATGCGCATGACCACGACGTAGTAGTCGAGGCTGAGTTGGGTCAGTTGGGCGGAATTGAAGAAGACGTGGTCGGCGTCGATGATGTCCGTAAGCACCTGACGAACCCTGAGCAGGCGGTAGAGTTTGTCGAGAAAAGCGGGTGTGATTCGCTGGCGGTGGCCTGTGGAACCAGTCACGGCGCTTATAAGTTCAAAAGTGAGCCGAAGCTGGCGTTCGATATTATAGAGAAGATAGCCAAGAAGCTGCCTGGATTTCCATTAGTTATGCACGGTTCGAGCAGTGTGCTGAAAGAATTCAAGGACCTTATCAATAAGTATGGCGGGAAGATGCCTGATGCTATGGGTGTTCCTGAAGAAGCAATAAGCCGGGCAGTCAAAATGGCTGTATGCAAGGTCAATATCGATACGGATTTGCGAATGGCACTGACGGCTAAAATCAGGCAGGTTTTTGCGGAGAAGCCCGGTGAGTTTGACCCGCGTAAATACCTTGGCCCCGGCAGAGAAGCTATTAAACAAATGGTTAAGCACAAGCTTCACGTATTGGGCTGTGCTGGCAAAGCGGCGGAGTGTCAGTGAAAGAGCACGAAGCACGAAAACTGAAATTCGAAGCAATGCCCAATAGCTAAAATTCAAAAGACCAAAACGATAAGTTCGGATTTATACAAGAAGTGAGGTACTGAATTTGCGAGCGAAAAATAAATATTTGATTCTGCCAGCCTGTTTGGTGGTAGTTTTTTGTGGGTTGATTTGCTGCCAGGCGTCGGAACAGCCTGTGTCTGCCGAGATTCCAAAAGCCGAATCAACAGACCCAAACGTTGTAAAAACAGCTTGTGAGCTGATTGCCAAAGGCAAATTCGACGCAGCAGGGGAACTGGTTCGGAAACGATTAGATGTGGACATAAATTCGGCTGGTGCCGCCGGCCAAGCCAGCAAAGGCACACAAACTCAGCGTAGCCAGTTAGCGGAGGTTGTGCGGGAATACAAGGATATAAACGAACGGCGCAGGTCAGAGCGGGAGGCTGCGTATGCAGAGAAGTTAGCTGAACTGGAGAAACTACGAACTGTAACAGAAGCCAACGAGGCGCATGATGTAAACGATGTAAATGATATAAATGATATTTCAAAGACGTTGTCGGTTATTGCCAAGGTAGAAGAGTTTGCAAATGATGCACAGAAGGCCAAGCTGTTGTCTGAGCCTTTCACACAACAGACTTTTCGAAGAGCGATAAACAAATCGCGTGAGTTGGAGTCGAAGGGCAAATGGCTTGATGCATACGCGGTGTGCTACAGCTGGCTACAAGCCATTGATGAAAAAAATGAGGCGTATTCGAACTATGCCGAAAAGCTTATAGATAAAGCCGAGATTGTGGCGTCTTTTCAAAATAGTCCGTGTGAGAGCAGGGATGAACGTTATGAAGGCGTGAAGAAAGAGACGTTTGTACGGGCGGTTGATGCTTTAAGATTTAATTACGTCAACAGCATTATTGATTATCGCCAGATGGCGATTGATGCCGTCAAGCATTGCAAATTGCTGACGGAGGTGATTAGCTTGTTGCCGGCCGCCGATAAGTCAAAGCCCGAATCAGGAGTTGTGATGAAGGAGGAGAAACTTTCAGCGTGGTCAAGTGGTCTGACAGCGATTTTGGATGAAACAGAGAAGTCGCCGATGGAGGTGAGCAGAGATAAGTTTATAGATATTTTTGAAAAGGTGCTGGCACTTAACACAACGACTGTGGAATTGCCGCCCCAAATTCTGATAGCACATTTTGCAGAGGCATCGTTGTCCACGCTTGACCCTTATACGGTTGTAGTTTGGCCAAAGCAGGTGGATGATTTTGAAAAGATGATGACCAATGAGTTTACGGGTATTGGCATAGAGATTTCAAAAGAAAAAGGGCTATTGACGGTGATGAGTCTTTTGCCTGATACTCCTGCATACAACTCTGGTCTTGATGCGGAGGATATGATAGAGAAGGTAAATGGGATTGAAACAAAGGATATGAGTCTTTCGTGTGCAGTCAAGAATATCACCGGTCCAGCAGGTACGGAAGTGAAATTGACGATAAGGCGGCCTGGTGAGGACAAGACAAGGGACATTACCATAACCCGAGCGAAGATAACCGTTCAGACAATTCAGGGCTGGCAAAGGACAGAAGCAGGCAAATGGCTGTATATGATAGATGAGCGGAGGAAAATCGGTTATGTCCGCCTTACCAGTTTTTCCGACAAGACCACCTCGGACCTTGAAAGAGTCCTCCTTCAGCTTGAGGCGGAAGGTTTGAATGGCTTGATTTTGGATTTGCGATTTAACAGCGGCGGACTTTTAAGTACGGCGGTCGAGGTAAGCGACGAGTTTCTTGAAGAAGGTCCTATAGTGGTCACACGCCCTCGGTCCTGGGTGTTAGCGACATATGCATCGGCACACAAGATGGGAACCCATCCAAATTATCCGCTGGTCATACTGGTGAACCGTTATTCTGCGAGCGCTTCGGAAATTGTGGCTGGGGCACTGGCGGACCCGCTCCATAACCGTGCAAGTCTGGTTGGCGAAAGAACACACGGCAAAGGCAGTGTGCAAGGGATAGTCTCGTATCCTGATGGAGGCGGCCAGTTAAAATATACGATGGCATATTATTATTTGCCTTCAGGCCAAAGGGTCAAAAGCCAAGAAGAGGAGAAGAAACAGGGCAAGGATGATTGGGGAGTCGCGCCTGATGTTGAGGTGAAATTGAGGAGCGATGAATTTAAAAAGATGTTTGATGTGCAGAGAGACAATGACGTGCTGGTGAAAGCCGACCACAACAAGGAGGCTTCGCCGCTGAAAAAGCATACAGCTGAAGAAAGCTTATCCGCTGACCCTCAGTTAGCAGTCGGGCTTTTGGTCGTCAGGAGCAAATTGATTCAGGCTGGTTCTGAAATACAGAAGTTGCGAGGTGTGGGTATTTGCCAAAGCGAGAAATAAGCCAATTTGAACAGCAGAGGCAGGAGAAGTTGTCTCGCATCAGAGAATTGGGTATCGACCCTTATGGCGGTAGATACGAAGGTGCAGAGCAAGCCGGTGATATTAAAGCGGGGTTTAAAGAGGGCGATGAGAGCCAACAAGCCAGGTGTGCCGGAAGGATTGTGCTGCTGAGGGACATAGGGAAGCTGATTTTTATGACGCTGCGCGACTGGAGCGGGACCATCCAGATAGGCTTGAGCAAAAAGCTGCTGGGTGACGGGTGGCCCCTTGTCAAGCTGTTTGAGCTCGGCGATATAATCGGCGCAGCCGGTCGATTGGGCAAGACCCAAACGGGCGAGATTACTATATGGGCCGATAGTGTAACGTTATTGAGCAAGTCACTGTTGCCTCCGCCGGAGAAATTTCATGGTCTTTCAGATATTGACCTGCGTTACAGGCAGAGGTATGTGGATTTGTGGGCCAATCCGGAAGTGATGGAGCGATTCAAAAGGCGCAGCTCAATAATTGCTACGATTCGTGAGTTTCTCATGTCCCGTGGTTTTATGGAAGTTGAGACGCCGATGATGCAGCGAGAAGTCGGCGGGGCTGCGGCAAGACCATTCGTGACGCATCATAACAGTTTAGATATGGAGCTGTTCCTGCGGATTGCACCGGAGTTGTTTCTGAAGAGATTGCTGGTAGGCGGAATGGAAAAGGTCTTTGAGATAAACCGGAATTTCCGCAATGAGGGGCTGAGCAGGGCACATAACCCGGAATTTACAATGCTGGAATTGTATCAGGCGTACGCTGATTACAACGTGATGATGGATTTGACTGAGGAGCTTATCTGTCTGCTGGTGGCAAAGTACTGCGGCGGAGGGCATGTTCAGTTTGGTGATGTGACAATTAATTATTCGAAACCGTGGCGGCGGGCCACGTATGCCGAACTGTTAAAGGAACACGGTGGCTGCGATATCGACGACATCAAATCCGTCAGGGCAAAGGCAGCGAAACTCGGTTTAGATGAAAGAAATATGGACGATGCAGTGGTCGTCAATGGAGTATTTGAGTCTACGGTAGAGGAGAAGCTGGTTTTGCCGACGTTTGTTATGGATTATCCGTCGGCGCTGTGTCCGTTAACGAGGCGTAAGAAAGACGAACCGCGGTATGCGGAACGCTTTGAGCTTTATATAGGGGGGATGGAGCTGGCTAACGCCTATACGGAGCTGAATGACCCGGCTGTTCAGGAGGAGAACTTCAAAATCCAGCTTCGCGGGCAAGAAGAAACGATGGCGAAGATGGACACCGATTTTGTAACGGCGCTGAAATATGGTATGCCGCCGGCAGGGGGGTTGGGTATAGGAATTGACAGATTGGTAATGGTTTTAACCGGTGCTGCGAGTATCCGTGACGTAGTACTGTTTCCACTTCTGAGACCTGTCCCCGAGTGAAACGATTGGGCCAGATATGTTAAAATTGTTTTTGTGGCTGCGATACCTGCGTAAGAAAAAGATTGTATTTTTGAGTATAGCGGCAGTTGCTCTGTCGGTGGCGTTGCTGATAGTCGTTGCCAGTTTGTTCGGCGGTTTTATCGATGTGTTCGAAAAAAGCGCGGTTGAGGGGATAGGTGATGTAGTTCTGGACCCGCCGATTAAGTTTTCAAAATACAAAGAGCTTATCGAGCGTCTGGAGCAAGTAAGTGTAGTGGAGGCGGCGACAGCGACACTATCGGTCGAGGGACTGTTGCATTTGGGCAAAGGCGATGTTCGTGGAGTGGAGATTTGGGGGATTGAACCGGGGCGACGGGCGAAGGTGACAGGTCTTAAACAGTCTCTTGTAAATCAGAAGCAATTGCCCGGGGAGCCATCCTTTGAAATTTCCGGTATCGAAGACGGGGTCAGTGGATTTGTGGGAATCGGTGTGGTAGCGGAGCCGAATGAGGAGACGGATGAGTATGATTTTGATGCAGTTAAAAAAGTAATTGGTCAGCAGGCTGTTCTTACTACGGGGGCGATGATAAAAGCACAGGATGAAAGCTGGGCGGCGGTCAGGAGAAAGACGGTAAAATTTACAATTGCGGATGTTGTTTTCACGGGTGTTTATTATTTTGACAAGAGGCTGGTGTATCTGCCTATAGAAGAGCTTCAAAGAGTTTTGTATCCGAATGAAAGCGAAGGTGTTGTCGGCCAGATTCAAATTAAGCTGAGGGCAGGAGCCGAGACTGATGCTGCACTTGCGCAGATTCGCGGCGTGTGGGAAGATTTTGCTGCTAAACAGCTTGGGTGGGAGCCGTATCTTATAAGAGGTACAGCAATTGCCACAGCTAAACAGATGCAGAGCAAATACGTGGCGGAGTTTCGAAAGCAGATGGGGGTATTGCTATTGATATTCGGCGTTGTAAGTTTAAGCGCGGTTCTGCTGATTTTTTGCATATTCTATATGATAGTTGAGACCCGACAGAAAGATATCGCGATAATAAAAAGTTGTGGGACGACGAGCGGTTCGGTGGCATCGATTTTTATTGGTTTCGGCATTTGTGTTGGACTAATCGGTTCGGGGACGGGCGTGATACTAGGTGATATTGTAACAAAGAATATAAATACCATTGAAGACTGGATAAGGATAATCTTTGGTTTGAAGCTTTGGAAAAGCAGCGTGTATATGTTTAGTAAGATACCGAATGAGGTCGATTGGAACGGGGCCTTGCTTATAGTGTTGTCGGCGGTTATAGCAGCGGCTGTTGGGGCTCTGATACCGGCGATTATTGCGGTAAGGACCAGGCCTGTTGATATTTTGAGGTATGAATAAATGGTTCGACAGGCCCACTATCCCGAATAGTTTTAAAAATGTATAAGGTTATTTTATCATTTCGTTACCTGCTCAAGAGGCGCATCAGTTATCTGGCATTTTCGGCGGTAGCACTTTGCGTGTTTATAGTAGTTGTGGTGATGACTGTAATTACAGGCCTTGTGCGTGATTTTAAGGCTAATAACCATAGGTGGGTAGGTGATTGCGTAGTTGGAACCGAATCGCTGGTTGGTTTTTCATACTATGAAGATTTTATAAAAAAGCTTGAGGAGTCTGATTTTGTCGAGGGCGTCTCGGCTGTGGTGAAAAGCTATGGTCTAGTGAAGGGCCGTGACATGGAGGGGAGTATCGGCGTGGAGATTATGGGTATTGACCCTGTTAAACACAGCAGAGTTACCGATTTTGGCGAGACGCTATATCACCGTAAGAACGATGTGTCTGACGCATTTAAGCCAGCCTATGACCCGAATCTTGCTGGCTGTGTGGTAGGGATTGACAAATGGCTGGTGCGTGATGAGAGGGGCAGATATAGTTATGAAGCCAGTCCTGTTGAGGCATCTCTTTTGGTGAGCTGCTTTCCTTTAACGCCGAAAGGCGCCTTAGCAAAAGCCGGGGAGGGGTTGGTAAATACAAAAACTTTCTACTACAGCGACACTTCGCACAGCGGGTTGGCGGGAGTTGATAGTTCATTTATTTATCTGCCGCTTGAAGAGACGCAACTGCTTTGTGGTATGGCAGGACCTGTCAAAAGAGTCAGTGCAATACATATAAAGTTCAAACCGAGTGTGAAACTTGAGGATGGGTGTGAGAAAGTCGCTGCGATGTGGAAGATGTTTGTAGAAGAAAAAAAAGGTGAAAAGCAGGCAGAATTGCTGGGTACAGTCAGGGTGCAAAGCTGGAAAGATTACAGACGAGCATTTATCGCAGCGATGGAGAAAGAACAAACGATGCTGACGATTATGTTTGCTCTTGTGGGGGTTACAACTGTGTTTATTGTCTTTGTTGTTTTTTATATGATTGTCAGCCATAAGAGCAAGGATGTCGGCATATTAAGAAGTGTAGGTGTTTCGAAGGCGAATATTATCGAATTATTTCTGTGTTTTGCATTTTTAATAGGTTTTTTGGGTAATGCCATAGGTGTATTTGGCGGCTGGTTGTTTTTGCTCAAAATTAATAGAATAGAAAATTTTCTGTTTGAGCATTTTGGGTTTCAATTGTGGGACAGAACAATATATGCTATCGGTGATATTCCCAATACTATTGATTTGAAGGTTTTGGCAGTGATAATAATTTCTGCGATAGTAGCGTGTTTGGGTGGTGCGTTTTTGCCAAGCCGGCAGGCGGCGAAATTAGAGCCTGTAAAGAGTTTGCAGGTGAGCCAATTATGAGCAAAGATGATTTTATATTAAAGGCTGAAAGGCTTTATAAGTCTTATCGGATGGGTGAGGCGGAAGTCAACGTGCTCAAAGGAGTGGAATTGGCTGTAAAGGAAAACGAGTTTGTCGCAATAGTCGGAGCCTCCGGCAGCGGTAAAAGCACGCTGTTGCATATATTGGGCGCGTTGGACAAGCCTGATAAAGGTGTTGTAAGCTTTGAAGGTCGGGATTTGAGCCGGATGGGGGAGCGTGAATTGAATAAATTTCGCAATAAAATGGTAGGATTTGTTTTTCAGTTTTATCATTTATTGGACGAATTAAGTGTATTAGAAAATGTTTTCCTTCCGGCAATGGCCTCAAAGAGCGTATTCGGCTGGCTTGGCAGTCGGAGATGGGCGAGGGGTCGAGCCAGAGAATTGCTTGGTGAGCTTGGTTTGAGCGAAAGGGCCAATCATAAGCCGTATCAGCTGTCGGGAGGAGAAAGGCAAAGAGTGGCTATAGGGAGGGCATTGATGAATGAACCGAAAATACTTTTGGCCGATGAGCCGACAGGAAATCTTGACTCTGCGACAGGAAATGATATACTGAAGGTTTTTGAAAGATTGAATAGAGCGGGTCAAACGATTGTGATGGTAACCCACAACGAAATGATTGCCCAAAAGGCAGGGCGGATAATAACACTGGCGGATGGCAAAATAAAGTGGAAGAGCACAGGAGCATAAGCTCGCAAGATATTTATGCCGTGTGCGTCTACATAAAGGAAGATTTATGGCATTGAAGATTTGGCTCGATAACAAGCTTGTGGATGAGGCAGATGCTAAAATAAGCGTATTTGACCATGGTCTTCTTTACGGCGACGGGGTATTTGAAGGCATCCGTGTTTACAGCAGCAGGGTATTTGAGATGGAGGCCCACATCAGGCGTCTTTATGAATCGGCGAAGGCAATTCGCCTTGATATTCCGATGAGCAGGGACGAGCTTATCAAGGCAGTTGAAAAGACTGTCGAAGCTAACAATGTTATCGATGGTTATATTCGACTTGTGATAACGCGTGGGACGGGCACTTTAGGGCTAAACCCTTTTACCTGCGAGGCCGGCAGAATATTTATCATAGCCGATAACATACAGCTTTATCCTGAAGAGCTTTACGAAAAAGGGATGAAGGTGATTAGCGCGACGACGGTCCGCAATCATCCGTTGGCGATTCCGCCGCAGGTCAAAAGCCTGAATTATCTCAATAATATACTGGCCAAGATTGAGGCGCTGGACGTAAACGTGCCAGAGGCGGTTATGTATAACCACGAAGGATATGTTGCCGAGGCGACAGGCGACAACGTTTTTATTGTAAAAGACGAAGTGATTTGTACCCCGCCGGTTGAGGCAGGTGCGCTAGGGGGAATAACTCGCAGCATCGTTATCAGGATAGCCAGGGAAGCAAATCTTAAGGTGGTTGAAAAAAACCTGACGAGATTTGATTTGTACGTTTGCGATGAGTTTTTCCTTACCGGGACGGCAGCCGAGGTTATAGGAGTTGTTGAGATAGACGGCAGGATTATCGGTGACGGCAGACCTGGGCTATATACCCGCCTGATGAGAAAGAAGTTTTTCAAATACGCCCACGGAAAGAGTAAATAGTTGATGTTTCTCTCGCATCCCTTGCGAGATACAAGCGGCGGAGCTCACAGCATATACAATATGCGATTACCAGCATATACCGATATACCCGGAGGTTTGTCACCCAGTGGTGTTCCTGCTTTTAGAGTTATCAAAGATGGACTGGGCCAGGTAAAGGAGCTGATAAATGAGCAATTGTTGTGCCGCTCCGATGAAATAGGTGTCAAGCGATTGGTCGAGCGTCTGAATGATTGTGGCGGCAAGATGATTCGTCCGGGTCTGGTTTTGCTTGCCGGCAGGGCTGTTAGTAAAATCACAGACAAGCACATCCGAATTGCAGCGATTATGGAGATGATTCACAATGCCACGCTACTGCACGATGATGTTATAGATGAAGGGCAAAATCGTCGTGGTCAGGCTACGGTGAACAGTTTGTGGGGCAACGAATCTGCGGTTTTGCTGGGTGATTTTTTGTTAAGTAAGGTTTTCAAGATGTGTGCT
>JBAPXT010000028.1:0-12480 GCA_049284355.1 Sedimentisphaerales bacterium | reverse complement strand
TGTTGATAATTGGGTATCTCTTGCCGGCCAGTGGCGTTTCGCTCTGGACCCGAATAATGTCGGCATCACAGAAAAATGGTTTCAAAAACCCCTCAATGACCAAATCAATTTGCCCGGCACCACTGACGAAGGCCACAAGGGCCCACTTAACAACGCACGTGAAACAAGTCACCTTACACGCCTTTATCCCTTCGCCGGCTCCGCATGGTATCAGCAGGATATTATCGTCCCGCCTTACTGGGCACACAAGCACGTCACGCTAATGCTTGAACGTACCAAAAACAGCCAATGCTGGCTGGACGGCAATGATATCGGTTCACAAAATTCGCTTGTAGCCCCGCATATATATCTATTGGGCGAGCTTTCGCCTGGTAAACATCAATTGACACTGCGAATCAACAATTCTAAATATCCTCCCATCGGAGACGCCCATCAAATCAGTGACCATACCCAGACCAACTGGAACGGCGTCATCGGAAAAATCGGGCTGCTCGCAACCGACCCGGTCTATACCGATGACGTTCAGATATATCCCGATGTCGCCGCTCATAAAATTCGCGTCCGTATCAAAGTCGGCAACTCGACCGGTCACTCCGTTGACGGAACGCTGGTTCTAATCGCCGCCGGAGGAGATGGAAAACCACAAGGTGAGCCGGTTTCGGTTCCCTTTTCAGCCGCCGCTGAACAGGCCGTCGTCGAAGCCAACTATGCTATTGGCGAAAACGCACGGAACTGGGACGAATTTTCTCCCACGCTTTATACTCTCACCGTCTCACTTAATGCTGCCTCAGCAGAGCGCAAATTTACCGACCGCCGTGAGATTACCTTCGGCCTTCGCGATTTCACCGCTGCCGGCGGAACGCAATTCCGCATCAACGGCAAAACAACCTTCCTCCGCGGCAAGCACGATGCCTGCGTATTCCCCCTTGCCGGCTATCCGCCGATGACCGTCGACGGCTGGCTGAAGGTCTTCAACATCGCAAAATCATACGGCATAAATCATTATCGCTTTCATACCTGGTGCCCGCCCGAAGCCGCCTTCGAGGCCGCCGACCAGTTAGGCATATATATGGAACCGGAGCTACCAAACTGGGCCGCCTTCGGCAAACCCAGCCACGATGACTTTTGCCGTGCCGAGGGCGAACGTATTTTGAGAACCTTCGGCAATCATCCATCCTTTGTAATGCTTGCCCTCGGAAATGAATTGGGCGGCAAACAGGAGTTGATGGCGCCATTTATTAAACACTTCCGCGAACTCGACCCGCGACACCTCTACGCTCAGGGCACCAACAACTGGTTTGGTATGGTGGACCCCGGCGACGACTTCTGGGTGTCCTGGCAAATCCAGTGGCAAAAAAGAATCCGCGGCTCCTATGCTGCCGTCGATATTCCACTTGGACATGTTCAAATCGGGCCGCCCTCGACCACCAAAGACTACACTAATGAAATCGCAGGCGTCAAAGTCCCGGTTATCTCTACTGAAATCGGTCAATATCAGATATACCCAGACTATCGTGAAATTGACAAATATACCGGCGTCGTTCGCGCTCGCAATCTCGAAACCTTCCGCGACCGCCTCAAACAAAATGGTATGCTCGACCAGGACAATGATTTTCACCGTGCCTCAGGCGCCCTCTCAGTCATTTGCTACCGTGAAGACATCGAGGCAGCTCTGCGGACTCGTGGCTTCGGCGGTTTCCAACTGCTCGACCTGCAGGACTTTCCCGGCCAAGGCACCGCTCTCGTCGGCATCCTTGACGCCTTTATGGATTCCAAAGGGCTTATCACACCTGAACAGTGGCGCCGGTTTTGCTGCGAAACCGTCCCGCTTATTCGTATGAGCAAATTTACCTGGACAAACAGCGAGACCTTCACCGCCAAAGCCGAAGTTGCCCACTACGGTTCGACCGACCTCAAAGATGCTGTTGCCGTCTGGACACTGCGCGACTCCAAAGGCAAAACTCTGGCCTCAGGCCGTCTGCCTGCCAGGCAAATCCCGCAGGGGTCGCTGACTTCGCTCGGCGAGCTTAAAATTCCGCTAAAGGAAATTGCCGCGCCGGCGAAGCTCGAACTCGAACTTGCCCTCGACGGCACAAACTTTGCCAACTCTTTCAATATCTGGGTTTACCCCGATGCGGTCGATACGAGTGCCGGTGAGGTAATCATCAGCCGCAAATTCGATAACGCCGCACGCAAGGCGCTTTCATCCGGCAAAAACGTCTTACTGCTGCCTGAACCTGCCACGCTGAAAGACAGCTTCGAAGGGATGTTTGCGCCCGACTTCTGGAATTACGGAATGTTCAAAAAACTGGCCAAGGAGAGAAAGATGGCCGTTGCGCCGGGCACTCTGGGTATCTTGTGCGACCCGAACCATCCTGCGTTCAGCAGCTTCCCGACGGAATTTCACGCCGATTGGCAATGGTTCAACATGCTCCGCAATTCCCGCTCGATGATTCTCGATGCGATGCCGGCCGGCTATAAGCCGCTCGTCCAGGTCATCGACAATTGCGAGCGGGCATACAGGCTGGCGGCAGTTTTTGAAGTGAAGGTTGGCCCCGGCAAATTACTGGTCTGCTCAATTGATTTGCCTGCACTGCAGGATAAACCCGAAGCCCGGCAGTTGCTGCACAGTCTGCTGCAGTATATTAACTCCGACAAGTTTGCCCCCGCCACTACCGTAGATGACGCGACTCTCCAGCATATTCTTCAGTAATAGAGCGAGCCCTGGAAAATCGGTGTAAGTCAAAAAATCACCTTTACACCTAGAAAACCGTTAGAAATTAAACTTAAAGGTAATGGAGGTTTCGTTATAAAAGTTGAAAATTAGTCTTTTCTAAACCGTCGTTGCAACTGGGCTGGCAGATTCTATTTTTCATTATGATTATTGCTTGTATTTTCCGATAACTCTGACAATAATATCACTTGCAGAAACGATCCTTTTCGCCTGTGACTTGACCGGTAGCCAAAACCCGTGACAGTGTATAACTCTACGAGTGTTTCAGTAATGAATACCGTGGACTATAGAATTTAGGGAGATTGACTGTGAAACCGGAGGTTGCTAAGTTATGGGAAGATGCTATTGTTTGTTTTAGAGAAGCGCAAGCTTCTTTTAAAAAGGGAAATGATAGCTCTGCTATTTCGCAATGCAAAAATATGTTCTGCTGGCATTGCGATTAAGTTTGCTGGTTTCGGTAACCCATCGTGGACGCTTGTGCAAATTAAAGATCTCGACACTCTCGGATCTACACAGGCAATTGCTGAAACGCATAAGATTCTGCAAATGTTAAGACGGATGGCCCCTCCGGAGGATCCGTTTCCAGAAGTTCAACTGTGAGTTTGTCGGCGGAAAGAAAAGAGCCACCGGCACAGGTCTATCGGCTAATCAATTTATTATTTTGTGAAAGGCGTTTTTCGTCGCTTTGATGGTCTTTTCGATGTCCTGTTTTGTATGGGCCAATGAAATAAACATCGCCTCGTATGCGCTTGGGGCAAGATAAACACCCTGTCTTAACATTTCCGCAAAAAATCTTTTGAATCGTTTTATATCGGTTGACTGAACATCGATGAAATTTTTTACGGGTCTATCGGTAAAAAAGCTGCTCATAATCGAGCCGACGCGATTGATGATGATGGAAACACCTTCCTCTTTAGCCGCTTCTGCCAAACCATCAGCCAGCATCGCCGATTTGGCTTCAAGCTTATTATAGCAGTCGCCTTTTGCGAGAATATCAAGTGTTGCAATAGCCGCTGCGGTAGCAATCGGGTTGCCGCTAAGCGTCCCTGCCTGATAGACCGCTCCTGCCGGTGCGAGCATATCCATAATGTCAGCCCTGGCCCCCAAAGCGGCCAAAGGCAGACCCCCGCCTATTATTTTGCCCAGACAGGTAATATCTGCTTTTACGCCGAAAAGCTCCTGCGCCCCCCCGTATGCAATACGAAAGCCGGTTATCACCTCGTCGAAGATAAGCATCGCCTTTTCTGCGTCGCATAAATTGCGAAGCGATTTTAGGTAGCCATCAACCGGCGGCACCACACCCATATTTGCCGCGACAGGCTCAACTAAAACCGCTGCGATTTTCCCTTTGTGTTTCTGAAAAGCAGCTTCCGCAGCATCGATATCATTATACGGTATTACAATAGTCAGCCCGGCAATCGAACCTGGGACGCCGGCACTTGAAGGCTTGCCGCTCTCGGCTAAGCCGGAGCCTGCCGCAGCAAGCAGAGAATCGCTGTGCCCGTGATAACAGCCGGCCATCTTGATTACCAAATCCTTTTTGGTGTAACCCCTTGCCAGCCGAATTGCAGTCATTACCGCCTCGGTGCCACTGCTGAGCAGGCGAACCTTTTCGACAGAATCGAAGGCGTTGACTATCCTTTCTGCCAGTGCGGTTTCGGCCAGGGTCGGAGCACCGAAAGACGTTCCCTTTTTCGCAGCGGCCTGGACAGCTTTTATTACCTTCGGATGGGCGTGTCCGAGTATCATCGGCCCCCACGAGCCGACGTAATCAATGTATTCATTGCCGTCGATATCGTAAATTTTTGAGCCCTTGGCTTCGGCAATGAAAAGCGGCCCGATATCCACACCGCCTAAGGCCCTTACCGGCGAATTAACACCACCGGGCAGGATTCTTTTGGCCTCGGTAAACGCCTGGGCCGATTTTGAATAGCTGTTCTTTTGTTTTTTCATCATTATTCGCATTGCATCGTGCGTATTGCGTATATCGTATATTGTGCTGCGTATATTGTAAATCTCCGGTTTCCGACAAAGTGCTATTTTTCTTGCAAAGCTGGTGTAGTCGAATATACTTGTGGGGTTTTATAGCAAAAGACCACATTTTGTGGTAAACTGCTCGATTCGATACGAACAGCAATCTGGTGGTAATTTCGGAGTATAGATATGCATTTAATCAAATGGCTTCGCAAAAATAACACGAAAGTAATGGCTGTCGTGGTCATCTTCATATTTGTCGGCTTTGTAGCAGAGGCATACTTAGGCCGGCTCAGCCAAAGA
Organism: Sedimentisphaerales bacterium; assembly: GCA_049284355.1. GTDB lineage: Bacteria > Planctomycetota > Phycisphaerae > Sedimentisphaerales > Anaerobacaceae > CAIYOL01. Next base: position 7,469 of record JBAPXT010000028.1, on the reverse strand, counting down.
AGAACAGACCGGCGCATAATCATGGCCCATTTCGCAGATAACGGGGAAATAACAAACTACGACTTGGCTTTGGCCCGGCAGGAACTGGAAATTCTAAAGCTTATGCGGGCAGATGCCCTTCTAAGAAATCTAAGCGTACCAATGATTCGTACGCATGATTTACAGGCATTCCTGCTGGCAGAACTGCTGTTTTCCGACAGGACAAGTTCACCGGAATTAAGCAACTATATAAAACAAATGATAGGAACAAACCAGTACAGGATTAGCGAGAAACAAATCGATGATATTTACAGACGCTCGAGGCCGAGCGAGATATACTGGTTGCTGTTGAAGAACGAAGCGCATCTGGCAGGCGTAAGAATGTCGGATGAGACTTCAGGCAGGTTGCTTGAAACAGTAATACCACAACTTTTTAAAGGCGCAACATATCCACAGCTAATTGGGTCGGTAGCAAACCAGCTGAACGTCTCGGAAGAAAAAATACTAACAGCATTCAGCGAACTGATGACGGTGTTGAAGTACGCTGGAATGATTTGCACAGACGAAGACATTACAAATTCGCAGATAATACATAATGCAAGCTGGGAAGAGGAGAAAATTGATGTTGAATTTGTAAAATTTGATTCGGCTGTGTTTGCCGAAGCTGGTAATGAACCAGCCGAAAAGGAAATAATCGAGAATTTTGACAAATACAAAAAATTCTTTGCTGATGACATAAACGACCAAAATCCTTACGGCTTCGGGTATAAGTTAGACGACAGAGTTCAGCTTGAATATATCGCCGTCAAGCTTGATAATGTTTCAGCGACTGTAACGGCACCTACACAGGAAGAGGCGGAAGAATTCTACCAAAAACACAGAGGAGAATTCACCGTATCGGTTTCTTCGGACCCGAACGACCCAAATTCGCCGCGAACTGAACGAATTAAAAGCTATGGTGAGGTGGCAAGTGTCATTTCAAAAGGATTGCTGCAGGAAAAAATAAACTCCAAAGCGGAAAAGATTCTCCAGGATGCCAGAACAATTACCGAGGCCGGCCTGCAGGATATAAATGTAGCACCTTCGGGAGTCAGTACTGAACAGTTCAAGCGATTGGCCGGCGATTATGCAGCTGCTGCCGCACAATTAAACGAAAAATACAAAATCAAAACATACTCGGGACAGACAGGGCTGCTTAGTGCTTCCGATATGCTCACAGATAAATACCTTGGGGCACTGTTCCTGAAAAGCTCTGGATACAGTCCTGTGGGATTGAATCGGGTTGTCTTTGCAATCGACGAGCTGGCAGCCAGCGAACTCGGCCCCTTTGATACACCAAAGCCGAAAATGTATGAAAATATCGGGCCGGTGAAAGATATGCTCGGACGAATAATGGCGGTTGTGCGGGTGACAGGAGCAGCAAAGGCTTCTGAACCGCAAAGCCTAAATCAAACCTTCGCCAAAAATTCGATTAAAATCGGCGAAGACCAAAAACAGACAGATGAGAACGTTTATTCAGTAAAAGAAGCTGTGGTTAAGGACTTGAAAAAACTTGCGGCAATGGATACCGCCAAAAGCAAAGCCGAAGAGTTCGTCAAGGAGGCGGCAAGGGATGGGTGGGAAAGCACCGTTGACAAGTTTAATAAGCTTTATGGGCAGCAGGACAAGCAAAGTGGAAAAGACGCTAATGCGTTCAAGCTGCAAAATTTGACAAATCTGCGGAGAATTTCAGGTAAGGAACTGGAGGCATTGGCCCTTCAAAGTGCCGGTAATCCGGTAAGACGGTTGTTAGTCGATAGGGCCAAAAAAGAGAGCCTGCTCATAGGTCAGCTTTATTCACTTATACCGGCGGACAGCAATACCATCGACACCTTGCCTGTGGTTATGGAATTCAAGCCGGATATGTCTTACTATTGCTTAAAGAACATTTCAGTTAAACGCCTCGTGCAGGAACAATACGATAAAATCAAGACAATGCAAGCTTACAAGGAGGACTTTATTCAATCTCAGTCACTGGCGCCGGTGTACTTTAATCCTGAAAACATATTAAAGCGTATGCGATTCAGGATGGTCGAGGAGAACAAAGAACCGGCAGATGCCAATACGCCGTCGGAATCCGAAGGAGGTGCGTAATGGCTCGGCTTTCGAAGCAAAACCACATGCAGTTTTTGCTGATTGTCGGACTGCTTGGCTGGCTGGCACCGGGCGCAGGCTATTTTATACTTGGAGAAAAAAAACGGGCGATAATTATGTTCGCAACTATCAGCTTAATTCTCTGCGCCGGGTTGTACATCAGTTCAATCGGTGTAATCGACATAGTCGGGCCGTCACCATTGTATGTTAAGGCGGCGCAGGTTGTGAATCCGCCGATAGTTTTGGTTTTATCCCATATCACCGCCGGCGGAGGGTATCCTGTCTACGGCTGGCCGAACGAAATCGGCCAGATATATACGATGGTCTCGGGTTTACTCAACCTTTTGTGCCTTGTCAATGCGGTTTCTCTGGCTTATATTCGCAGAACAGCCCCGGTGGGAGAATAAAATGTCGGTAACAGATATTCTGGTGATGGCGACTTTTACAGCCCCGGAACAAATCAGCCTGAATCCGCAGGCAATGATGTGGCTGCTGCCATTAACGGCGGCGATAGCCATCGTCTATAAAGCAACGAAACTGCCGACAATTACAGCGGGTACTTTTTTAAAAGAGGTCGCGGTTTTATTTGGCTCCATCGTTGGTTTCATAATCATAACTGCTTTGGTCTTGTACGCCCTCGTATGGGTAATCTCCGTGTGATTGCCATTCGCACCCTCGCCGGTAATCAGCCATCGTAGTCAGACAAAGGACCGTCAAGAACACCAAGCTCAATGAGGGCGTTGAAAGCAGCTTTTTGCTCCGCTTCTTTTTTGCTTGTCCCCCAGGCGCTTGGGAAATGACGCTCGGCGATAACAACTTCCGACTCGAAACATTTATCGTGGTCAGGCCCCTTTTCATCGAGCAGCTCATAAACAGGTGTGGTATCAAGCTCCTGCTGGGCGTATTGCTGCAGTAACGATTTGAAATTGCCGTGAGTTTGTTCTGCACCGGCCCTGTCGATTTCTGAAGCAAAAGCTCTTAAAATAAAAGCCCCGGCAGCGTCAAATCCGCCGTCAACATAAATTGCAGCAATAACCGCCTCCATTAAGCTGGCTGCAATGGAACTGGTTAAAGCCTGGCTGGAGGCCATCCCTTTGCCGATTTGCAGGAACTCGTGCAGACCCAGACCCTTGGTAACTCGAGCACAGGTCCTGCGGGAAACAAGCGTACTCTTCATCTTCGTCAGGTCACCTTCCATGTGGGCAGGGAACCGCTCGAACAGTTCGCGACAAATAACCGCAGCCAAAACGGAATCGCCGAGAAACTCAAGTCGTTCATTACTAAAAAGACGGTCGTCAACTGCGGAGGAATGTGCGAATGCTTTGGACAGGAGATTGCGGTTGGAAAATTTGTAACCTATTATCTGCTCGATTTGCTGCAAAGCTTCTTCGTCCATATTAATACCGTCCTGCTTTTGCACGGGCCTTGCGAGCAGATTACGAATACCGCCGGCATCGGTGGCCTTCGTAGCCAGCTCAGCAGGGGCCAAACTTTTCTATATCATACAAAAAAGATATACCGCTTGTCAAGCCCCGGACCGCCAGCTAAGTAACTATCTGCAGACTTGCCAGAGCAACAAACTTGTCATCGGCAAGCTCAAAAATCCCGTCAAGACCGGTTACCGTAAAGATGCCTTTGGTTGCCGGAGCAACGTTGCAGAAAATAAGCCGATGTCCGCAATCAGCCAGCAGCTTGCGCAGCTTCAGAAGCTTCGAAAGACTTGAAGAGGTTACAATATCTACACTGGAAAAATCAACTACCACCTCACAGTCGCCTCTGTCACGCACCATATCGGTAACGGTTTTGAGCTCATCGCCCATATTCGGCTCTTGGGGCAAGTCCACAAGAATAATATCCTCTGACCAGTTTTGTATCCCCATTTTAGCACTCCTTTTTTTAACTCTACCTGGATTTCACAATTTTTAACAACTGTATCGGCACAAGTTCAGGCCTGGTTAAGCAGAAAATCAACTTATCTTCCGGCATCGACCTATAAAAACCGAAGTTTCCGTATACTGAAACTTATGCTCGACGCAAACCAATGGCGAGGGGCAAAAAATTTTTATTCATTGCCCTTTTTCGCAGCATAAACCCCATAGACACCGCACATTAGTTGACCTGTTTTAACTAATACTTAGGGGCTTCTTCGGCCTTGCTTGGGCTGCTTAAGAAAAAAGGCTTACTCCTGGTGGTATCCCTGCGGTCCATGGTTTCGGCTCTTATGTTGGCCTGCAAAACTCTTATTGCCATACCGTTTTTTGCATCGACAATGTAGAGACCATCATCTGCCGTCCTTACAAGTGCTGAACCTTCACCTGTACTCGAAGGTATGGCAATACCGAAATCAGTCTTGTCCGCGCTTCCGGCTCCTATTACTGCGGCAGCAATAATCCCAACCGCAATCCCTATAACAAGGGTCTTAACATCAAGTTTTAGCTCCATTTTCTTTCCCTTTCAAATTAATGGACAAACCATCTTTAAACACATCTTTATAAACCTCATGCTTAATCTTTAACAATCTTTACAAATTCCGCAAGACTTTTGTGTGCTGTTACATTCAGCCCCCCGGCCTGCCGGGGGTTCTCCCAACATGGCAATCTCATTCTACTAACGACTGGCGACCAGCGACTATCGATTAATTCGTGCTTCGCCGTCTGCGCCGCTGTTTCTGTTTGCGAATCTTCTCCGCCTTCAATGCCGCAGGACTCTCGCAGCCGAGTTTCTCTTCTTCGACCAGCTCACACAATCGTTTTCGTGCATAATACCGGTTCAGCCCCTGCGACCGTTCCCGCTGCATCTTCACTTCCAGCCCGCTCCGGATGTGCTTAAGATAAACGCAGCTCGCTGTCTTATTTACCTTTTGTCCGCCCGGCCCCGATGAACGAATATATTTTTCCTCCAGCTCCGCTTCGCGTATCCCCAGCGCCGCCATCCTCGCCTCAAGCTCTTCCTGCTTTCTCAGCGTCACCCCAAAATTCATCTTTACCTCACCGGCTCCGCTTCGCCAACAATAATTTTCACCCACAATTCTACCTCTTTTTTTTCTGTCCTGTCAAGACCCGTCGCCTGTCCCGGAATATCATTATCTGGGGTCCACAAAATCCGCCGTTCGTTCAGGATTTAGTGCTTTTGGTAATTAGTATTTGGTTGGGATTTAGGGTTTAGTATTTAGGATTTTCCTCTGTCTCTGTGTCAATCAGTGCCAATCCGTGGCTAAAAAACTCTGCGTAACCAGCGAAATCAGCGTCTAAAAAACTACTAACTTCGCGAGGAATCTGTATCTAAAAAATTCGTATTATTTCAAAAAATCTTCTTGATAATGGGATGTAATTTGATTATAATCTCTGCCTTGTATTAATGTTCTAAACACTTTTTTATTATGTAAATTTGGAGAAAAGACGTGAGAGATTTTAGCCAAGGGGGCCCAAGGAAAGATTTTGGACCACGCCAGATGTTTAAAGCTACCTGTGCAGAATGCAAACAGGAATGTGAAGTCCCGTTTCAGCCTAAGGAAGGTAAGCCCGTTTACTGCAAAAGCTGTTACGCAAAGAAGAGAAATACTTCTTATTAATTCTCTGCGTTCCGTGTTTTATCCACCTGTGGCAGAATTTGTCTAATCCGCGATTAGCAATATCCAAAACCATCGCCAAAGACAAGCCGGAAGTTCTCTGCCCAAAATCGGTGCCGGCCTGCATCCAAAGAAATGACCTTGTCATCCCGACCGTAGCGCAGCGAAGTGGAGGGATCTGACCTCCGAAATGTCATTGCGAGGCCTAAGGCCGCGACAATCTTATTCTACTAACGACTATCGACTATTTTGCCCCAGGCTACCCTCAAATACACATTGTAGGCAGGAGTCGTTGGCGGGGAGCCGGAATCTGTGACCCAGAAAAATCCCCCCACAATTTATCGTGGGCTCCGCTTTGGTTAGTTCTCTGACTAATTAGCCATCTTTATCGCAGCCAGTTTCTTCATCTCGCTAACGTCCGACTTCTTTTTAACTTCCAGCCGAAATCCCCTTCCCTCGGCATAAACTCTCGCTTCGTTGATTGTTTTCATTACATCTTTAGGCAACACGCTTTCCCTCGCGGCTTCGGTCGCCTTTTCTCCAAACACAAAGGCGCATATAAAATAACGCTCAGAAGGTATCATGTACAGTATCGTGCGCTTCTTACGGATTAAACGAAGCGACCACCTTTTATAGAACCCCCATACTTGGACGACCGGCTCGTATTCGAGTGTAATGTGTCGTATCAAGTCGTTCCAAAGACTTTTGGTCCGCCCTAAGTTCTTTGCCAGGACAGCATCATCGGGCTGGCTGTTTTTGTCCTCGAAAATACTTAAAGCCATAAGGTCGTTTACCTTGGATTGGGAATTGAATAATGACCGTGCAATACCTTCCACTGACCATCTCGCATGACATATACCATAGACACCGCAAACGGATTGCTGAACGTTCGGCCGTCCGACAACGTAACCGTTGATGTGCCTTCTGCTGTCAGCAAAGCAGTTTCTGGCGAGATAACAGTAACATACGTCTTTTCATAGGTTCGGTTTGACTTGGATATTCCTTCGAATCCCTTCTTGACAGCCTCAAAAGCCGCTTCGCGGGTTTGAAACAATCGCCCGTCCCGGATAATAAGCCCTTTATCAAAATCAGGGATATAGCTAAAGAACTTCTCTGCATCCAGCTCGTTGTCCGCCTGGGTCATTTGGCTGTGGATTTTCAATACCGCCTTTTCAATGGCCTGTTGTTGCTCAATGGGCATATTGCCATTGTTGCTCTGGACTGCCAGCACGGCTGATACACAGGCCAGAACAAATATCGCTTTCATAACGGCTCTCGTAAATTTCTTGCTCATTTTTCTGCTCCGTTTTTCAAAAATCATTTTTTATAAAACAGCTTTATTATATGGAACTACTGCTGAACATAACATCTATTTTTCAGAGAAACTTTAACTAACCAGCGACTAACAACCTGCGACTAACTCACTCCGCCTCGGCGGCGTTAACTTAGGCAACCTGCGTCTAATTTTCTTTGTGTTTTTTGTACCTTTTTGTGACCAAATGAATCGGTGTAATCCGTGAAATCTGTGGCTAATTTTTCTTCCAATTTTTTTCCAACATTTCGGCACCGTTTCACTATAGTTTCTCCACTATTTTGCATTGTTTTGCCGCAGTTTGCATACGTTTAGCCACAATTTTAACACTTTTCCACACTTCCGAATTTTGGGAATTATATCTTTGACAAAGATTTCTTTTTGAACTGTTGTTTTTCATCAAAAAATGGCCTTCCCGTTGACATCATACCGAGACAACAAGGATTATAAGAATATTCGGTACGTTCTCCGATTGTA
>JBAPXT010000027.1:0-4253 GCA_049284355.1 Sedimentisphaerales bacterium | reverse complement strand
GAAATGCACTCTGATAATGTTCGCGGTCTCGAACAGTTGTTTCAGGCCTTCCAGTGCATAGTAGTTGACCTGAACAGGCACGACGACATCGGTGCCGGCAACAAGTGCATTGAGGGTCAACAAGCCGACCGATGGGGGGCAGTCGATAACGCACATCTCGTATTCGTTGCTTATTGTTCTGAGCTGTTCGCTCAAGACTAATTCTTTTTTGAGCACGCTGGCTAATTCAACCTCGGCTCCCGAAAGCAATATATTACTTGGCACCAGGTCAAGCCCATCGATGTTTGTGTTTATTATTACGCTGGAGATTGGAATTTGCGCGTTGGTAAGGGCGTGATAAATAGTCTTGTCAAGAGTTTCAGGATTACGGCCAAGTCCAAGTGTAGCGTGGCCCTGCGGGTCAAGGTCAATTATCAGCGTACTCTTGCCTTTTTCGGCAAAAGCAGCGGCAAGGTTCACCGCAGTAGTTGTCTTGCCACAACCGCCTTTCTGATTTGCTATTGCTATTGTTCTCATTTTTACCCTATAAACTCACGTCAGGAACTCATCGGTCCTTTTATTAGCTGTCCTGTTTCTTTCTGACGAAAACCGCCAAATCCATCTTCACTTGATGTTCTGAATTGTCCTTGTCTGAGCGAGTTATTGTGAACTGGTCCACAAAGATAACCGGTTGATGCCTCTCCAGCGTATTTAGTAAAGCGGCGAATTGATTAAAGCTCGCCGCAAGGAAACTGATATCAATATGACTCTCAGATATGTGTTTATCGGACGCAGCTGTTTTTCCACTGCTGTTGTTTTTAGTTTCAATGCTAAACGAAGTGACTTCTTTCTTATTGGCAATTTGGCTTATATCGAACGTTAAATTGGCCGAATCTTCGAAATCAGTAACAAAATTCTTTAATTTACTTCGTAACTGTTCGATTTGTTCATTAAACTGAATTTTGGTTTCCTTCTGTGCTGCTTTTAGTGCGGATTCGCATATCTGTTTTTTCTCCGCGAGCTGCTTTTCGAACTGTTCTTTGCTGTTTTTCTGCGGCGATAACATAAGCGTATAGACAAAGAAAAGCGGTACGAAGCAGCCTGCCCATATTAAGGCTACTTTCTTCAAATATTTTCCGTAAACTGACTTCATAAGAAAACCTGCTACAATTCCGTTTTGAAAATACAATCTATTTCGTAAGAGACGGCACGCTGGCCCTCAAAAGTATCTGCTTTCTGCGAAATTTTGATGTCTTCAATTTTCGATGCAAGCAAAGCTGAGGAGCGAAGACGGTCCGTAAAATCCTTGACTGCTTTATCATTGTCGGCCTGTGGCTTTCCACTAACACTCATTTGCAGTGTTCTTGCCGGAATACTTATATCAACCGTTTTTTTGGGGTCATCTTTTTTGGGAACCTTTTTGCTTATTAAGCGCTGCTTTACCTCAAGCTTGGTCAAGACTATTGAATCGGGCATATTTTTTACCACAGTCGCCAGAATAGGCGACCATTGAGTATGGCTGCTAATAGAGGTTAAAGCTTCTGATAAACAGCCGTCTATATTGTTTTTCTCCGTTTCGAATGATTTTTGCAGCTTTACAGCATCCGACAATGACTCAATGTTTTTTTCGTAATTAACTATTTCCTGCCTCTTCGTTGAGATGACAATTCTGTTACTCAGATAAAAACCGAGCATTACCATTGCGGCGAGAACGGGCACTGCAAACGTTATTGTGGTAATAGCTACGCCCTCAGGCCTGCTCTTTATCGGAATACCCGTTCCCTTTAGTAAATCTATCGTGAACATATCAGATCGACCTCATCGCAAGACCTGCCGCTACTGCCATTGCAGGGCCATTTTTTTGGAGAATATCTCGACAGTTTTGGTCTCCATCGCAGCGTATTTTGTCAAATGGGTTCCACAACATAGTTTTAGCTGGAAGGCGACTATCCAATAACTCAACAAGCCCTTTGGCCAGGGCAAAACCACAAACAAATATCTTTTCAACAATGATTGATTTCTCCTGAGCTGTGTAGTATCGCAATGTATCAGTTACATCGGTAATCAATTTCTGACAGGCCTTCTCCAGGCTGTCACCGAGCCCTGTTTCATGTCCTGCCGAGCCGAGCAGAGTTTCCCTGACGGCTTCCATTGAAACGCCCTTTTCATCTGCAATCTCTTTAACTATCGTCCCGCCTGCATAGGCTATATCGCGAATAAACGGCAAAGCATTGGCCCCCATAATTGCCAAAGTTGTGTAAGAGCTGCCTATGTTCAAAATAGCTGTTGTTCGGCCGGCTTCGGTTTTTTCGTATTCACTGAGGCAATTCAAAAGTGCCAATCCGTCAACATCCATCAAAACACAGTCAAAAGAAGCTTCCTTGGCAAGTTTGCTCTTTCTTTCTATCAGCTTATTCGTTGCCGCTACTAATACGCCACAGACATTATTCTCGCCGTCAGGCATCAATTGGTAATCAACAGCGATGTCGTCGACGTTGAAAAATGGACAAACCTGTGCGGCTTCGAGCAAAACCGCACCCTGGACCTCTTCAGGCGGCAATGAGGGGAACTTAAAATAACGCACTGCGACTTCCGGGCCACATACGCCACAGACAGCCAATTGCGTCTGGATGCCGCTTGATTGAAGACATTCACTAATTGCCTTGACGGTGTTTATTTCTTTGTGCTTTTGGTTAGTTTCCGGTTTATTGGCAATGTCAACTATGCCGGCTGCAGTAACGACGTAGCCCGTGTTGTCCTTGCGCAGCTGGACTATTCTGACCGCAGAAGAGCCGATATCAAGCCCTACGACTTGTGTTTTCTCAAGCTCAAGTAGTTTTTTCCAATTCAGGTTCGCAGGTCCTTTAAGCCAATTTTTTTTCTCAAGATATTTCATAAGTCTGCTGTTTTGCAGGTTCTCAAATGCAGCGGAAAAAGCGTTTGATGTTCCTGTTTTCTCCATAATATGACCTTAAGCCGTCCTCGAATGTATATAATGCGTACTTGTTCATCGGCTTAAAGAAGCTGGTGTTTTACTTAGAAATTGTTACACGCTGGTTTTGCGGTTTAGTGTCGTGATTTTAGCGTGCGAGGTCTTATAAATATTGCGGGTTTAGCCGACAGGTAAAGACTTTGAACGTCCTGTTAGTTCCGATTGTATCAAAGCCTGCAGGATTGAGCATCTGCAAAGGATTTAAGAAGTGCTTTTAAACAGTTATCGGTCGTTTAGTTTGATAACGTATAGTTTTCTATCCGCAATCCGTTATAATTTTATCTGCTGATTATTTAGTTGTCCGGTCGATAATCGTGCCAGCCGGCAGGTGCAGGAATATACTTGCCTCTTAGCCAGATATTGCCCGGAAGGACGCCTTCGAGCAGTCTATTGTCAAGATAGTAGTGTTTCAGGTATCCGTTTGAGCCGGTAAGGCCGACAACGCCTCGAACGGCCTCGGTAATAGTGCCGCGTACAATCAGGTCGTCCTCGCTGCCACTGTACATCCTTCTGCCGCCACTGGAGCTGACCTTTTCAGCGCCCCAGCCGCCTCCTCCGACGGTGATGGCTGCCTCGATGACGGTTGGGTCAGACAACCATCGGCCCGGGTAGGTACCACTGGGGGAACGGGGGTTTCCGATTGGCTGATAGGTAAGTGTGGTTGGACTTGGATTGGAAGGCGAGCTGCTGCTTGTAGGGTTAGCGACTTTGACAACGCCCTGAGCGATAAGGCCGAGGACGTTGTTGTTGTCCGGGGTGGGTAGACCGGTGGTGGCATCGTGTGGGCCGTCATCAACAATCGAGTCCGCAATCCATATATTTCCTCCTGTTCCATCATCATTTCTGGCCGCCACTACAGTTACCTTGCCTTTGACGACCATATTAGTGTAGGTGTCGCTTCCGATTACGACGTTTCCTTTGATATAGATTTGTCCGCCCGGTTCAGACGTCATACCGTCAATCGTTTGGCTAACATACGTATCGGTGAGTGGTACTACTTGCACGTCAGACGGTGTGTTTTTTCGCTTGAAGTGATAGTTGTAGATATTGTATTTCTGGTAAGTGGTTCCGCCGCTGCCCGGAACTATATCATAATCGTAGCTGCCGCCGGTAGCGGCTGCGACGGTGCAGTTATTGGTGATTCGGACTTTGCCTTTGCCGTCGGCAGGGTCGACGTAGAACTCAAGCTGGACAGCAGGGTACCGGGGCGCGGAGACGCTGGTGGATGCAGTGGGAGTGAACTTGTAGGAAGTATTGGTACCGTTTTTAAACTGGTCGATTT
>JBAPXT010000026.1:0-5091 GCA_049284355.1 Sedimentisphaerales bacterium | reverse complement strand
GAACAATTGTACAGGAGCTTAGCGAAGCAAATGCGCCGGCCCAAAATACTACGAGAACAGCTATTATGGGCGTCTCTGCCAGAGCTTGCTGAATTGTTTGTATAAGTTGCATGGTTTTCTTAATTTTAGTTCAATTTAACTACATAATTTTCGGACGAATCAGACAGATACTTAACCGGATTTCTAAATAAACGCCGATTTGAAAGCTGAAAATCGGGTTTTAAACTCAAAAATTATGTTAAAATTATTTGCAACTTAGTTGCATTCAGGTAAAATGGCCGGCAACGTCAGAAAAGATTTTGCGGATTTCAGACTTAGAAGTGGTTGGAATGACGTTTTGTATTTTGAGATAGTTTCTTATCTATCGAGGAGCTTGTGCATTTATGGAAGCCGTTATATTTTCAATCGCAACGTTTTTCTCCACCTTTTTTGGCGGACTGCTCGCGATTAAATTCAAAGACAAATTGCACGCCATTATGTGCTTTACCGCCGGGGTACTTGTCGGCGTTTTCAGCTTTGAGATTGTGCCGGAAATAATAGAGCAGGTTAAAGAGCACAACTTTAACCCGACGGGTGCAATGGTCGCCTTTGTGGTCGGATATATGATTTTCCACGTTCTCGAAAAGAGCATTCTAATCCATCATGCCCACGAAGAACATTACGCCAGCCACACACATCCACAGGTGGGAATCCTTTCTGCGCTCGCCCTGGCAGGCCATAGTTTTATGGATGGCGTCGGTATCGGCCTTGGCTTTCAGGTCGGCAGATCGGTTGGCATTCTGGTCGCAATCGCCGTCATATCCCACGATTTTACAGACGGAATGAACACGGTCACATTAATGTTGGTGAACAAAAACAGCCCAGGAAGAGCCAAGTGGTTTTTATTGCTGGATGCCCTAACGCCGCTTTTGGGTGCTGCATCGACGCTGTTTTTCAAAATGCCACCGTATTTTCTCGTTCTTTACCTCGGTTTTTTCGGCGGCTTCCTGATGTATATTGGCGCAAGCGACATCCTGCCTCAGGCACACAGCAAACACTCTTCACTGAAAATGATTGGTCTTACCGCACTGGGCCTGTTATTCGTTTTCCTTGTGAGCAGATTCGTTTAAGCCGTCTTTGGCTTGACCGGTTGACGATTCGAACACCGCAGAGAAAACCCAATGAAAATACAGATAAAAGAACAAGTCGATAAGCTGTTAAGTTCGGCGAAGATGAAGCGAACCGGGCCGAGGAGGACGATTCTGGAGGTGATGCTGAACGCGAAGAGACCGCAGACAGCCGATGAGGTTATGACAGCAATAAGCAAGGGGTGTGCGAACAAAGTAACAGTGTACCGGTCATTGGAAAGTATGGTTGGTGCAGGACTGGTACATAGAGCATTCGTCCATAAAAGGGCGGAGCATTTTGAGCTTGCCGACAGATGTACCAATATACAATGCCATCCGCACTTTACCTGCACAAGTTGCGGTGACATGCACTGCCTGACGAAAATATCACTGCCTATGGCAAAGAACCCATACAAAGGTTTTATTATTGACCGCCAGCGGATTCAACTTGAAGGTCTCTGCCCTAAATGTAATCCGAACTTATAGCTGATAAATTTACGCATCTCTGCAGCAAAAATTTTCTTAAAATCGTACCATAGACAAATTACTCCGCTGCAACTACAATGCCTCTTTTGGAACCAGCAAATGTTAAGACGAATGTATATATCCGACAATGGCAGACTGCAGGAAGATAACCAGGCAGAGCCGCTGGTTTACGTCTATACCACCCCAACCGACGAAGAAAAAAAGCAGCTTATCGAGCAATATAAAATTGACGAGTATACTCTCAACTCTTCGCTGAACCCCGATGAACTGCCACGTCTTGAATTTGAGCCGGATGAGCTTGCGGTTGACCTCGTAAAATCACTGTCAATGGACAAGCGGCTTTACAAATATGATATCGTCGGTTCGATTGCTCATTCGCAGGTGCTTGCAAGCCTCATGGACACAAGGGCATCCATTATCGCCAACAACTGGAACATCCGTATCAAGATGCTGACAATTTTGACAATCGCAATTATGCTACCGACGCTGGTTGTAAATATCTTTTCGATGAACGTCAGAATACCGCTTATCTCTGAAGACCCTGCGTCTTTCTGGATTATTAGTGCTCTGGCAGCCTTATCGAGTCTTACTTTGGGATTTTTGTGGTGGAGGAAACGTTGGTAGACAAGGAACTAAGGACGATTTCGTGTGAACCCGTATCCGTTAAAATTTGAACCGATTTACAAAAAGAGAATATGGGGCGGACAGAAGCTACGTGACATCTTCAACAAGGATATACCACCGCTTGAAAAAATCGGTGAAAGCTGGGAATTGGCTGATTTGCCGGACGATAAATCTGTAATCATAAATGGTGAATTAGCCGGACAAACTATCAACTCAGTAGTCAAAAAATACCCCAAGAAAATAACAGGCGATAAAAATTTCTCAGGACCTTTTCCGCTGCTGATTAAGTTCCTCGACGCCGAGGATACCTTGAGCGTGCAGGTCCACCCCGATTCGCAAACCTGCCGACGAATGGGCAAAGGCGAACCCAAAACCGAGTGCTGGTATATCGTATCCGCCGTACCAGGGGCTGTTATTTATAAGGGGCTCAAAAAAGGCATAACAAAGGAGAAATTTTCCAAAGCGATAAAAAAAGGCAGTGTTGCCGAATTGTTAGCGAAGGTACCTGTTGAAACCGGCCAGTGCCATTTTCTACCGGCTGGCACTGCTCACAGCATCGGAGCAGGCCTCTTAATAGCCGAGATTCAAACGCCGTCAGATACGACATATCGCGTTTTTGACTGGAACAGAGTCGACGACACAGGCAAGGCCAGACCATTGCACATCGAGGAAGCAATTGAAAGCATTAACTTTAACGCCGCCGGTGTTAATCTTCCGATAACCACCGTAGGCCGATTGGTTGATTGCGAATTCTTCAAGATAGACAAGGGCCACCAGGCCAAAGGTTGCGAGATGCTTCTTTCACCAGGCAGAATGAAAACGCTGATTATTTTAGCCGGCTCTGGAGCAATTCTGGGAGCTGATGAGACTTCTGTTGAATTCGAAGCAGGCAATTGCTTACTTGTACCTGCTGTTTATGAAGGAGCAATGCAATTTGCCGACGATACGCAATACTTAACAGTAACCTCATAGGAAATAAATGAACAATTCTGGAACTGGCAATAATGGTCTTCGGTTTTCCAAGGTAAACATGGGAATTGTATGCCCGATGGCCAATGAACGGCCGACTGCAGTAGAATTCGTAAACGCAGTGTTGGAACAGTGCAGGGATTTCAAATCTGTAATGTTTTTTGTTGTCTTTGACAATTCCTGCAAAGATGGCACCATCGATTTAGTTAAAGGGCTACAAAATAAATTGCCCCAGCTTAAAGTAATCTGGGCACCTGAAAATAAATGTGTTGTAGACGCATATATAAGAGGATACCAAGAAGCCTTGAATGCTAATTGTGATTGGATATTGGAGATTGATGCCAGCTTTAGCCACCAGCCTTCACAAATTCCCCAGTTTTTTGACAAAATGGCCGAAGGTTACGACTGTGTCTTCGGCAGCCGTTTCTGTAAAGGCGGAAAATTCACAGAGGCTCCTTGGAGCCGTTATTTTATAAGTTATACAGGGAGCATCCTGACTAATCTTTTGCTCGGCACAAAACTCAAAGATATGACCAGTGGCTTCGAAATGTTCACCAAATCTGCTTTGCAAAAAGTTTTGGACAAAGGCATCCAGTCACACGGACACTTTTTCCAGACGGAAATAAAAACGCATTGTCGAAACATGCATATAATCGAGGTGCCGATACACTACCGTGCACCCAGCCAAAACGTAAATGTTGCAATTATTATTGATGCTTTTAGCAACTTATTCCGCTTGTTCAGAAAGCGTCTTGCTGGTAATTTGTAGTTTTTGATAGGAAGATACTCGGTTCTATGAAAGACAAAATTTATGTTGTTGTAACATCCATTGCCGGCCCTAACAGCATTCTTCGGCAATTAGCCCAGGGCTGCAGTGAAAGAGAATATCAATTCATAGTTATAGGTGACCAGGCCAGCCCAGCCGAATTTCACATTGACGGCTGTGATTTTTATGACCTGAAAAGACAAAAGCAAACAAACTTAAAGTTTGCTCAATTGTGCCCGACAAGACACTATGCTCGAAAAAATATCGGCTACCTTCTCGCAATTCGCGATGGTGCGTCGACTATCATTGAAACCGACGATGATAACATTCCTTACCGACAGTTTTGGGAACGACGGCAACAAATTCAAAACGTTCCGGTTCTCCAGAACGGCGGTTGGGTGAACGTCTATCACTATTTTACTGACCAAAATATTTGGCCGCGAGGGTTTCCCCTCGAACGGCTTCAGGAGCAGGTATCTCCATACCAGTCGCTTAACCCTATGGATATCGATTGTCCTATCCAGCAGGGCTTGGCCGATGATAATCCCGACGTCGATGCAGTATATCGTCTCGTTTTACCACTTCCACAAACCTTTAGAAAAGAGCGTCGAGTTGCATTAACTAAGGGTTCATGGTGTCCCTTTAATAGCCAAAACACCACCTGGTGGCCGGATGTATTTGAATTGCTTTATTTGCCGTCATATTGTTCTTTTCGAATGACGGATATCTGGCGTAGTTTCATTGCCCAGAGAATTGCCTGGCTTAATGGCTGGGCAATTCTATTCCACGAACCTACTATGAGGCAGGAACGCAACGTACATAATCTGTTGCGAGACTTCAATGATGAAATACCCGGCTATCTGCACAATAGTGAAATCCGTGAAGCTTTAGAGTCTCTGCCGCTGGAATCCGGCGTTGATAAAATCAGCGACAACCTCAAAGTTTGTTACGAAAAGTTAGTTAGTATGTCTCTAATTGGTCGTGAAGAATTACGGCTGGTTGATACCTGGCTTGATGACCTGAAACAGCTGCGCTAATCCACAAATAAATCAACCTATTTACCAGACAGTTCCATCTTCTTGAGTAAATCTTTGAGTTTCTCGATGAATGACACCGGAGGGTAGTAACCAAGCATAGGAC
>JBAPXT010000025.1:0-1642 GCA_049284355.1 Sedimentisphaerales bacterium | reverse complement strand
GAAACAGATAAAACCGGCCTATCAAAGAGAACGAATATTGGATATCGGCTGTGGTTCCTATCCCCTTTTCCTGACTACTGTTGACTTTTCAGAAAAATACGGAATGGACAAAATGGTTCAAACCGATGATAAGGCGCATAAAAAAGTTCAGGGAATTACTCTTATTAATTACGATTTTGAAAACGAACAAAGACTCCCTTTTCAAGATGATTTTTTCGATGTTGTCAGTGCACTTGCAGTATTTGAACATATTGAACCCGCAAATCTGGTTAAAATACATAGAGAAATCCATAGAACCTTAAAGCCAGGCGGAGTGTACATTATGACGACACCTGCTTTCTGGACCGACCTTTTATTAAGATTCTTGGCAAAAATCCGTTTGATAAGTGATGTAGAAATCAAAGACCACAAGGGAAGCTACAAACATTCTGATATTTTATCTGTTCTGCAAAAAGCAGATTTCCAAAAAGAAAAAATAAAATTCGGGCATTTTGAAATGTTTATGAATAGCTGGGCAACAGCCGCTAAATAAAAAAGCCCGTCAAATACGATTGTTGATAGAGCTAAAAAACAATGAATAAAAAAGCAACACCGCACAAAAAAAAACATACCAATATTATTGTATATATATTCCTGGCAATATACGGCATATTAGCCGTTCATATGGTACTTAAAAGTACTACCCTCTACGGTCCTGGTGTAAGCACTGATGCCTTCTATTACATAAACACCGCTGAAAACCTTGCGAAAGGAAATGGATATTATAATTACAATGGCAAACCTTACACACATTGGCCGCCGCTATTTCCATCACTAATTGCACTGCTGAGCTTGATTGGATTCAAACCGCTTGAGGGGGCCAGAATTATAAATACCCTCAGCTTCTCCTCAGTAGTTTTCTGCTCAGGTATAATCTTTGCGAAGAGAATAAAATCACCATTGTTAATCATAATTGGCTCCGCAAGTGTGCTTGTATCGGCTACTATGCTGCGGGTAAGCGTGTTTGCTTGGACGGAACCGTTTTTTGCTTTGTTAGTTATTCTATTTATGTTCAATATGACAACATTTCTTAAGAACGGCCGCTTCAAATCACTCATAATCGCTGGTGTTTACGCAGCTTTAGCATGTCTTCAGAGGTATGTAGGAATCGCAATGGCAATGGCAGGCGTAGCTATGATTTTTTTGCTTATGCATAAAGCTAAATGGCGGGACAAATTAAAACACTCGACAATATTTGGAGTAATTTCCTGTGTCCCGCTTGGTCTGTGGTTTCTCCGGAACAAACTCGTCGCCTCAACCACCGCAGAGTACTACCTCTCGCTGGATACTACTTTTCTTCAGGAAATAACTAAAACCTTGGACTCACTCACAACCTGGTTCGTAACAGATAAGATTTCTTTGGCATTGAGGTTGGTAATAATCGGGACACTGATAAGCTTGATGGTGGCAGCTGTAATTTTAAGGAATCGTAAATTTGGTAAAGAACAATTCGGCGATATGATGTTTGTAAAAGCTGCTATGGTTCTTATCGCCGCCTATGGTATTTTCGTCACTGCCGCCTCCGTATATGCCAATGCAGATGCCGACGCCAGGATTTATTCATCAGTATATGTCTTTATTATCCTGTTTCTTTTAATAGGAC
>JBAPXT010000024.1:0-1968 GCA_049284355.1 Sedimentisphaerales bacterium | reverse complement strand
GGATTGACATGTTGGAAATAAGATTTCTAATCAACCCGATCATAGTGAAGCCGACTTTGAACTAATGTCTCTATCTTATCCCTTATAGGATTTATTTCATCTCTGATTTTTTTGTATGCAGTTGACCACATTTCTCTATCATTAGCCTCATGACCTACTTTTCGTTCGACAATAGCCTCCCAGATTACATCATCTATTTTACCGAATTGCTCTTGGAGATTTGAGCTCAGAAAAACACGATATTTAATAATATAGTTATGGAAATCCCAAAAGGCTTCTCGAGTTTCTCTAAGCTCGTACCAAAATATCGTGTCTTGATAGTAGGCAAGCTTGTTACTGGCCTCAAGTAGCTCTTTCTTCTCATAATCGTGAAGCTTAGATTGGGCTAGAAATTCACTAAGGGCTTCCTTGCTCATTCTGTTTAGATCTGGATACTCGCGGATGAGTGAGACAAGTTGAGATGCCCGACCTAAGGCCTCCTGCATTTTAAGCCAAGCTTCGGGTAATACCTCAAACTCCTTTTCATGAATTTTGGTGACTCTGCTGAACAGCGTGTTAATTCTGAATTTCAATTCCTCAAGTTCCTTATTTTGTGCATGTTTATACTCTTGGAGCTTTTCGGCGAATTTATTCTCAATCCATTTCTTTCCGAGGAATTGGAAAAGACCATAAGCTACTAACGCACCCATCCCTCCCTACGCTAGAAGTTTGGTGATGAATTGAATGATCATTTGTTCAATGTCCATTGTTTTCCAACAACAATTATACAGTCTGTATAAAACAGGAAACACTATTCGTCGCTGGTATATCGTGAAGCGTATCTCGCGTTGATTCCACGAAGACAGCCGAGCGATTCGGTGAAGTTTTCCGCTCCCAGATGCGTTCGTCTTTGGAGGGTAAAGTACCTTAAAGATAATCGAAGAGCAAGGGGTTTCGTGGATAGATTTGAATCAACGCGGTGCTTCTGGAGGCCCTAATTGCTGTTGTTTCCGGAAGTCACCGCCGGAGGCAGAGAGCAGTTGAACAGTGGAGCAGGAGAAAAAAGTATCCGAGCAGCAGGCAGTGACAGTAAGTTAGTCGCTGGTCGATTTGCGGGACGGTGGAACAAGTTATATCGTAAGGTAACCCCCTAACGCCTTCGGGTTAGGGGGCTAAGCATAAACGCCTGAACGACAGGCTAACCGATAAAGGTTTGGGCAGACACGCAGGTCTGCCCCTACTATAAGGCAGTTTTCGGGGGTATCAGTGGTAAAAAAGCGTTAAAAGTAGCGAATTTTCGATTTTTTGCTGATTTTTCGGTTTTTTTGCAAACAAATATTGACAATTTCGTATAATATACTACTAATACAATAGGAATAATAGGGAATTGGTTATGAAGCTTTCAACTCGGACCAGATATGGAGTAAGGGCTATATTGGAGCTGGCTGGAAACCAGGAGGGGGGGCCTTTGCAGATTAAGGTAATTGCGCATCGGCAGGATATATCCGTCAAGTATCTCGAACAGTTGATGGCCATTCTCAAATCAGCTGGATTTATAAGGAGTATCAGGGGCGCCAAAGGCGGTTATATCCTTGCCAAACCTGCGAATCAGATTAAACTTAGCGATATTTTTAATGCTCTTGAGGGCCCTGTAACCACCGTTGAGTGTCTTGAAAATAAAAATTACTGTGCAAGGGTTGCTGATTGTGTAGCAAGGCAGGTCTGGGCAGAGGTGCAGCAGGCAATTATGAGCGTCCTGCAATCAATGACCTTGCAGGATTTGGTTGATAAGACAAAAGACAAAGGGACCCTAACTTATCAAATATAGATAATAGATGAAGGACAAATTATGAGTGCTATATTCGAAAATATAACCGCAACGGTTGGGTTTACTCCTTTGGTGCGAATCAATAAACTCGGCTCGAACAAAGCCACCGTTTTGGCCAAGCTTGAATCATTTAATCCGGGCGGCAGCGTGAAAGACAGGAT
>JBAPXT010000023.1:0-3228 GCA_049284355.1 Sedimentisphaerales bacterium | reverse complement strand
TATAATGACTCCAGAAGTGTGAATCATTGCCTTTTAGGCTTGGATGCTCTTCGCCGGACAAAGGTACTTGAACAGGTGGACAAATATGAAGGGGAATTGATTGAAAGAGCGATTGAATATCACGGTCTAATAGAGCTGCCGGCTGATTTGGATGGGGAATGTTTGCTGTTTTCGAAATTGATACGGGACGCTGATAAGCTGGATGTGTTTTACGTGGTGACGGAATACTACAAACAATACAGAGATAATCCCAAGGAGTTTACGTTAGAACTGGAATTTCCGGATGGGCCGGCATATTCTGATGAGGTGGTTGAAAAGGTTCTGCGTGGCCGGCGGATAGATTACAGCCAGTTGCGAACGCTAAATGATGCGAAGCTTTGTCAGCTCGGATGGGTCTACGATGTCAATTTTACGGCGACGCTGAAACGGATAAAACATCGCAGGTTTCTGGAAAAAATATTTGATTTTCTGCCGCAGACCAAAGATATTGACAAGGTGAGGGGAAAAATATTTGAGTATGTTGGCTCCAGAATAAAACAGGGTAGATAGTGGCTGGTTATTTAGGGAAAGGGATTGTTATGGAGGCGATTTTACAAACAAATATAGCAAAGCGGAAGCCAATTAGGGGCAAGGTTCGCGACATATACGATTTGGGTGACAAACTTCTCATAGTTGCGACCGACAGGATAAGCGCCTTCGATGTGGTTATGGCCAATGGCATACCTTATAAAGGGATTGTTCTGACGCAGATTTCAAAATTCTGGTTTGATTTTCTCAGCGATGATATTGAGCATCATCTGATTAGTGACCAGGTGAGCAATTTCCCTGCGCCTTTTTGCAAATTTGAGAAGCAGTTAGCCGGGCGGAGTATGTTGGTTAAAAAGGTCGAAGTTTTACCGATTGAATGCGTTGTGCGAGGGTATTTGGCTGGCTCCGGTTGGAAGGAATATAAGGAAAACGGCACAATTTGCGGCCAGAAGCTGCCGGCCGGCCTACGCCAGTGTGAAAAACTGCCGGAACCTGGTTTTACACCGTCGACCAAGGCCGAAAGAGGAACGCACGATGAGAATATCAGCTTCGAGAAGTGCGTGGAAATTCTCGGTGCCGAGCAGGCTGAATTCGTGCATGATAACAGCATAATGATTTTTGAAAAAGCGAGCGAGTGCGCCGAGAGCAGGGGGATTATTTTGGCTGATACGAAGTTTGAGTGGGGAGTTATCGAGGGTGAGATTATCTTGATTGATGAGGTCTTGACGCCGGACTCATCACGGTTTTGGCCGGCTGATAAATATCAGCCCGGCAGAGACCAGGAAAGTTTCGACAAACAGTTCGTTCGTAATTACTTAGAGAGCATAAATTTTGACAAGTCAGGCCCCGGTGTCGAGCTGCCTGAGGACATTGTAGGAAAAACCAGCGCAAAGTACATCGAGGCCTACGAGAAACTAACCGGCGAAGAGTTCTTATTTGGGGACCAATAAATTTGTGGTGATTTTGAAAAGATGAATGGGCAATCTCACAAGTACCCTTCTTTCCTGATATGCATTTGTTTTGTTGCGGCAATTGTTGCGGTATATTGGCCGGTATACAACTATGAGTTTGTCAAATACGATGACGATACTTACGTAACCAACAATGCGAAGATACAATCCGGCTTTAACCGGGAAAGTTTTCGCTGGGCTTTCACCGCTGCCCACGCGAGCAACTGGCATCCTGTTACGTGGTTGTCCCATACACTCGATTATCAGCTTTTTGGCGATTGGGCAGGGGGGCATCACTTAATAAACGTTTTGCTTCATATCGCAAACACCATAGTTTTATTCTGTGTTCTCGCACGAATGACCGGTGCGATATGGCCGAGCGCATTCATCGCTGCGGCTTTTGCAGTACATCCTATGCACGTTGAATCCGTCGCGTGGATTGCTGAACGGAAGGATGTGCTGAGCACCCTTTTCTGGATGTTGACGATGTGGACATATATCCGCTATGTCGAGAATCCAAAGCCGGGGCGGTATCTGGTGGCAGTTGTGTTATTCGTGCTGGGTCTTATGGCGAAACCTATGCTTGTTACACTTCCATTCGTACTGCTTTTACTCGACTTCTGGCCCCTGCAACGACAAATTTCATATCGACTGCTGATTGAGAAAATACCGTTTTTTATCTGTTCGCTCATCAGTTGCATCATAACATTTCTGGTCCAGCAGTACGGCGGTGCAATAGCCACAGTCGAAACTTTTACACTAACAACCAGAATAAAAAACGCTGTTGTCTCCTATGTTGCGTATATCATAAAAATGATTTGGCCCAGCGGATTGGCCGTGCTCTATCCACACCCCGGTAATGATCTATCAACAACCAGCATTATAATCTGTGCCTTATTGCTTTTGCTGATTTCGATATATTTCATTTATTCGGCTCGACGCCACAGGTTCTTAGCGGTCGGATGGTTATGGTACATCGGTACGCTTGTGCCTGTAATCGGGCTGGTCCAGGTCGGTTTGCAGGCCATGGCCGACAGATATACCTATGTGACATTAACAGGTTTATTTATTATAATTGCCTGGGGTGCAAAAGAGTTTGTTCCGCAATGGCGCCGTAGAAATGTCATACTGACTCTGTTGGCTGTTGTGGTACTGGTTGGTTGGGCTTTGACCGCCTCACGGCAGGTAAGATACTGGAAAAATAGTCTCACGCTATTTGAACATACCCTGCAGGTTACCGAAAATAATCATGTTATTCTCAACAACTACGCAACCTATTTAGGCGACATAGGCAGACTTGACGAATCCGTTGAACAATTTAATAAACTGATGAAGCTCACCCCGAACTCTGCTGAGGCTCATAACAACATAGGCGACGTGCTCGGTAAGCTTGGCAAAGTCGAGGAGGGGATTGTGCATTATAGAAAAGCCCTGGAGCTGAAGCCGAATTTGTCCGCGGCTCACTATAATCTGGCAGCAGCGCTGGCTAAGCAGGGAAAGACCGACGAAGCTGTCGCCGAATATCGCCAGGCGCTGCGATTTGAGCCGGATGATATTGATGCACTGAGCGATTTGGGATTTGCGTTGGCTGGGCAGGGTGATTTTGGTCAGGCCATCGAGTATTATAAAAAAGCGATTGCACTTGAACCTGACAGCGTAATTGTCCACGGCCGATTAGGTCTGGCGCTGGCTGGTGCCGACAAAACCGATGAAGCGATAAAAGAGTTTCGGATTGTGCTGAGCGCCCGGC
>JBAPXT010000022.1:0-1959 GCA_049284355.1 Sedimentisphaerales bacterium | reverse complement strand
CTCATTCACTCTGCAGTAAAACGGGATGTTACTTTCTTTGATACTGCAGAGATATACGGTCCATTCACAAACGAGGAACTGGTGGGTGAATCGCTCGCTCCTTACCGTGATAAAGTAGTTATTGCCACCAAGTTCGGCTTTAACATTAAAGACGGAAAAGAGGCCGGTTTTGACAGTCGTCCGGAACACATCAAGCAAGCAGTTGTTGGCTCGCTTAAGCGACTCAAAATTGAAACCATTGATCTGCTTTATCAGCATCGTGTTGATCCCAATGTGCCTATCGAGGGAGGTGGCCGGAGCAGTAAAAGAACTGATTCAGGAAGGCAAGGTTAGGCATTGGGGGCTTTCTGAAGCAGGGGTAGAGACAATCCGTCGAGCCCACAAAGTTCTGCCGCTCGCCGCAGTTCAGAGTGAATACTCGATGTGGTGGAGAAGTCCTGAAGAAGAGCGGCTGCCTGCGCTTGAGGAGCTCGGAATTGGCTTCGTTCCGTTCAGCCCACTCGGTAAGGGATTCCTTACAGGACGGTTTGACAAACATTCAAAATTCGACGGCTCAGACTTCCGCAACATTGTCCCTCGTTTTACTCCGGAGAATCTCGATGCAAATCAGGTCCTGGTCGATTTAATTAGAAAGGTCGCAGCAGAGAAAAAAGCGACACCTGCCCAAATTGCCCTCGCATGGTTGCTCGCCCAAAAACCATGGATTGTTCCGATCCCTGGCACACGGAAGTTGGAGCGCCTCGTTGAAAATCTGGGAGCAGTGAACATTGAACTGACACACGAAGAATTACGCGATATAAATTCCGCACTCTCGGAGATTGCCGTTGTGGGATATCGCTATCCGCAGGAGCTGGAAAAGAGGACAGGCCGTTAACGGCAAATAATTTGTGAATAAAAAATAAAAGAGGCATAATATGAATGTTTTATTAGTAAATGGTAGCCCTCACGCCAATGGCTGTACATATGCTGCACTTGAAGAAGTGGCAAAGACGCTAAATACCGAAGGAATTGGAACACAGATCTTCCAGATTGGAACAGAACCTCTGGCCGGTTGTATCGCCTGCAAAACTTGCGCAAAAACCGGGCATTGCACTTTTTCGGACTGTGTCAACGACTTCCTTGATCTCGCCAAAGATGCCGATGGATTTATTTTTGGCTCTCCTGTGCATTATGCTGCCGCAGGTGGTGCGATTACTTCTTTCATGGATCGTGTATTTTATACGGACTTGCTTGCAGGCAGACGGTCTTTTTACTTAAAACCGGCCGCAGCCGTTGTTTCCGCCAGAAGAGCAGGGACAACCACCGCTTTGGACCAACTCAATAAGTTTTTCACCATATCGGAGATGCCCATTATTGCTTCTCGCTATTGGAACATGGTTCATGGTGCCAAGCCGGAAGATGTGGAAAAAGACTTGGAAGGATTGCAAACCATGCGCGTGCTTGCAAGGAATATGGCATGGTTTTTAAAGTGCAAGGAGGCTGGCACGAAGGCTGGCGTACAACTTCCGGTGAAGGAAGAAAACATTTACACCAATTTTATCCGTGAATAATCCAAATCACGATCAGTACGAATCCTAAAACGGCAAATATTACTCAAATATATAAAATAGGAGATACACACGATGAAGAAAATATTAGCGCTGGTCCTCGCAATCATGATGGGCCTCTCCATCGCCGCCTGCGGAAACACAAACATCGACATGACCGGCAGCGATAACAATAGTATCGTGCAGGGACAGCAATCTTCTGCACAAGGCGAAAATGAACCGATAACGCTGCAAACTCAAGGGAGCTTTGCCGTAGGAGGAACAGTTATCACTGCTCCGGGGACGTTTGACCCAATCAAGCAGGGGGCCTACAACCCTGCGGGGCCTGATTCTGCCGGACAGACCCTGCACGGAGACCACGCTTATGTCTTTTATC
This sequence comes from Sedimentisphaerales bacterium, assembly GCA_049284355.1. Taxonomy (GTDB): domain Bacteria; phylum Planctomycetota; class Phycisphaerae; order Sedimentisphaerales; family Anaerobacaceae; genus CAIYOL01. Next base: position 36 of record JBAPXT010000022.1, on the reverse strand, counting down.
AAATTCCAGAGGATGCTCGAAAGCTTCCCTTGGTAT
>JBAPXT010000021.1:0-6938 GCA_049284355.1 Sedimentisphaerales bacterium | reverse complement strand
TATCCTCATACATTCTCACAACGTTATTCATCTTTACCATATAGATGAATAACGTTGTGAGAATGTATGAGGATATGGAACCAGATATTGTTATTCACCTTGCGGCAGTTGTCGGCGGCATTGGAGCCAATCGTGAGCATCCAGGTAAGTTTTTCTACAAGAATCTGATGATGGGGGTTCAGCTAATAGAGCAAGGACGAATTCACAACGTCGAAAAGTTTGTGGCAATCGGTACGGTTTGTGCATATCCGAAATTTACGCCGGTGCCATTTAAGGAAGATGACCTCTGGAACGGATACCCGGAGGAAACTAACGCACCGTACGGGTTAGCTAAAAAAATGCTGTTGGTGCAATCACAATCTTACCGGGCTGAATACGGTTTTAATTCGATATTTTTATTGCCGGTGAATCTTTACGGCCCGGGTGACAACTTTGATCCTAAAAGCAGTCACGTGATACCGGCGCTGATAAAAAAATGTGTCGATGCAATCGAATCAGGCGCTGACCATATTGACTGTTGGGGAACAGGAGCTCCTTCGCGTGAGTTTATTTATGTCGCCGATGCTGCTGAAGGGATACTATTAGCGACCGAACATTACAATGGTGCAGAACCTGTCAATATAGGCTCGGGATTTGAAATAACCATAAAAGACCTTGTCGAGGAAATTGCCGCACTTGCCGGCTTTAAAGGCCAAATCCGCTGGGACAGCTCCAAACCAAATGGTCAACCCAGACGATGCCTGGATGTTTCGAAAGCTAAAGAATATTTTGGTTTCGAGGCTAAAACCAGCTTTGAAAAAGGACTTGAGGAAACTATTAAATGGTATAGTGAAAACCGCTCAGGAAGGTTTAGTGGTAAGAGGGCTTGAAGGTAATTAAACGTTTGGAAAAAGCAAAAAGGAGCGATTTTTTACTGGGGCGGACTATTTTTCTTGGTGAATTCTCGGGGTTTTTTGATGAAGTCGAATAAGCGGTGCGCACCAAGGAAAGGACCATCTATCTGATTAGTGTTGGGGTATTCAACATAATGGGTAGGATAATAGGTGACATTGAAGCGTTTGGCAATTTCCGGTTGTTTATCGACATCAATCAGAATTGGAACAAAATTGGCCTCGACATATTTTTTGACATCGGGTTTGCTGTAAACATCTTGCCACATATCTGAACTAAAGCGTGTACCCTGTTTAAAAAAACAAAGCAAAGCAGGTTTGTTTTGTTTTTTTGCCAACTCGATGCCAGTGTGATAATCTTTTTTCCACCAATCAGTGGGATCCTTCTTGTTTTCAGTCAAAAAGACAGTTGCTACGAATATAGTGAAAACCAGAATAATTATCCATAGCAAACGGGATTGTTTTCTGCCAGCAGAAGGTGGGGTTTCCTTCGGTGTCCCGCCGGTTAAGACATCGTGGTTGGCGTCTTGTGTCTGAGCCACATGGAACTCCGTATAAAATTATTACAATGAATATTTATTATAGGCTAAAGCTGTTACTCAGTCAAGTTTTACTGCCTCGTTTTTTTATTGGTCTTTAAAATGGGAAAAATATTCAGACAAAACAAGGCAGCAGCGTCTGAAAATGTGTTGCTGAGGTATCTGATAGTCCTGGGCGGGGCAGTGGCGCTTTATGTTCTTACCTGTGCGCCGACTGTATTATGGCAGGATAGTGGACGGTTTGTTTATCGAATCTGGCATAATGATATTCAAGACAAGTTTGGCCTTGCGCTTGCGCACCCGCTGTATATTATGATAGGTATTGGCATCAAACATATACCCATAGGGGAGCTGGCTTACAGGATTAATCTCATATCGGCAGTATTCGGGGCAGTGGCGGTGGCGAATATATTCTTACTTTTGCAGCTGTGGCTCGGCAGGAGTTTACCAGCGGTAATAGCCGCAATTACGTTTGCCCTTTCACATACATTCTGGTGGCACGCAGGTGTTGCTGAACCTTATACCCTATACGTAGCATTGCTGACGGGTGAGTTGATAATGCTTTTGCGGTATATGCAAAGCAGAAAGGTTGGCTATTTGTATTGGCTTGGACTTTTGAATGGCCTGGCGATTGCTGACCATATGTGGGGTAGTCTCGCATTAGCCTGTTATTCTGTGTTTTTTGTTATTTTATTAGCTAAAAAACAAATCGGGTTAAAGCATTTTGGCATCGTTATTATGCTGTGGGTAGTTGGTGCGGCGCCATACGAATATCTGATAATAAGAAATATTATTGTCTCAGGTGACATTGGGGGGACACTGGCATCAGCGCTGTTTGGTAATGACTGGCAAGGCCGGGTTCTTAACACATCGGTTTCAATGAAAATGGTATTTGAGAATGTAATATTTATCCTTTTGAATTTTCCAACACCGAACCTGGTGTTTTTCTTCATGGGGTTATGGGTTTTGTGGAAAGCAGCTCCCCGCCGAAGCTTCGCCAATATTATAATTGCGATGTTAATACTGTACTTTCTATTTGCATTTCGATATACCGTCCCGGACAGATACGCATTTTTTGTACCGTTCTACTGTATGGTTTCAATTCTTATTGGTTTAGGGGTGTATGTTGTTCATATGCGAATGAGCAGCAAGATTTTTGTTTGTCTGGTTTTGATTTTCGCATTTTTGCCGATACCAGTTTATGCAGCGGGGTCGATTATCGCAGAGAAGTTAAAGTTTAATCTCGGCACCAAAAGAGAGATACCATATCGCAATGGGTACAAATATTTTCTTTGTCCGTGGAAGACCGGCTATATAGGAACAGACAAATTTGCCAATGAGGCGTTAGCATTGGTTGAAGATAGTGCCATTATATACGCTGACAGTACTACCGCTTATGTCCTTTTATATGTCCAGCAGGTCGGGGAAAAGCGGCGGGACGTTAAAATTGTATCGGACCAAGACAGCAGTGAAGGCGCTCCGATTTTGGATGAGAATACAGTTGCTGGTTTAATGGCTAATTCGGTATTATATACGGTTTCGCCTGTGAAGGGTTATTGTTTGCCCTTTATTCTTGAGCACTATGATTTTGTTCGAGTTGGTGTTTTGTGGAAAGTAATTGAAAGGAAAGAAAGGTATGAGTGAGAATGTTCTAAGTGTTGCAGTTGTTGGCGCCGGATATTGGGGTAAGAACCTGGTTCGCAGTTTTGCCACCGCTAAAAGGTGCAATTTGAAATACGTCTGCGACCTCAATAAGAAGCTGCTGGCTGTCCAAAAGAAAAATTTTCCTTTTATTGTAACCACGCCTGAACTGGAAGAGGTTTTGAATGATACTGAGATTAACGCGGTGGTGATTGCGACAGAAGTGCCTACTCATTTTGAGATTGCACGAAAATCCTTAGAAGCCGGTAAGCATACTTACGTTGAGAAGCCATTGACCTTAAAAGCTGCTGATGCGAAGATATTGGTTGAGCTTGCAAAAGATAAGAAGCTGAAATTAATGGTAGGCCACCTGCTGGAATATCACCCTGCGGTTAATTACCTTAAGGAAATTATAGACAAAGGTCAACTTGGTCAGCCATATTATATGTATACGCAACGGGTTAATTTGGGTATTGTTCGTCAAAATGAGAATGCGTGGTGGTCACTGGCGCCGCATGATATTTCGGTTATCTGCTATTTGCTCGGCTCCGAGCCGGTATCGGTGGCGGTGCACGGGCAGTGCTATCTGCAAAAGGATATTGAAGACGTGGTTTTTGCCACGATTAAATTTGCAGACGGCAAAGTGGCAAACGTCCACTGCAGTTGGCTCGACCCCCACAAAATCAGAAAGATGACAGTTGTCGGCTCCGAGAAGATGATAAGCTTTGACGATATGGAAGCGACGGAGAAAATCCGAATGTATGATAAGGGTGCGGCAATAAAGCATGATATAACTACATCATACGCAGAAGTAATATCGCTTCGGTTTGGTGATATAGTAATTCCGAAAGTACTCGGCGAAGAGCCACTTTCGCTGGAATGCAGGCATTTTATAGATTGTGTACTTGACGGAACGCCGATACGCAGTGATGGCGTCGAGGGTCTGAGGGTTGTTCGAGTATTAGAAGCGGGACAGAAATCATTAAAGAGTAACGGCGAACCTGTTAATCCGGAGGATTTTTAATGAGCCAGCAAAAAGATTATTTCGTTCATGAATCAGCTTATGTTGACGAGCCCTGCGAAATCGGCAAGGGGACAAAAATATGGCATTTTTCACACATAATGAAGGATGTCAAGATTGGTGAAAACTGCATATTCGGCCAAAACGTCAATATCGCCAATGGAGTTGTTATCGGCAGTAACGTGAAGGTCCAGAATAACATTTCGATTTATACAGGGACAATTGTCGAAGACGATGTTTTTCTTGGGCCATCGTGTGTTTTGACAAATGTCACGAACCCCCGCTCGCAGGTTCTCCGGCATAGTCTTTATGAAAAGACAATCTTTCACCGCGGAGCGACTGTCGGAGCGAACGCTACTATTGTCTGTGGAATTGAGCTTGGACGTTACTGTTTTATAGCTGCCGGCGCCGTTGTCGCGAAGGATGTTCCGGATTATGCGCTGATGATGGGCGTGCCGGCCAAGCAAAAGGGATGGATGAGCCGACACGGAATCCGTCTGCCAAAACCGGATTCGGGCGGCGTTATGGTCTGCCCGGAGAGCGGCTATCGTTATAAAGAAATTAAGCCGGGGGTGGTCAGGTGCCTTGATTTGGATGAGGAGTCACCCCTGCCGCCGGAAAAAGCTGTCGGGAAAATACCGTATGATGATTTTAAGAAATCTAATTAACAGGAGATTATGCAATGAATGTACCACTTTTGGATTTGAAGGCACAGTATGCAACAATCAAAGACGAAATTTTGGCGGCGGTTTCGGAAGTACTCGAAACTCAAATATGCATAGGCGGTCCGAAAGTCGCTGAACTGGAAGCAAAAATAGCGGCCATAAGCGACTGTAAATTTGCAGTAGGAGCTTCCAGCGGCACCGACGCTATTTTGAACAGTCTGATGAGTCTTAAGATTGGCAGCGGTGATGAGGTTATCACCACACCGTTTACGTTCTTTGCGACCGTCGGCTGCATTGTCCGCACCGGTGCAAAACCGGTGTTCGTAGATATCGACCCGCGGACTTTCAATATCAATGCTGAGCTTGTCGCCTCAGCAGTTACGAAAAAGACCAAAGCTATTATGCCCGTCCATTTATTCGGGCAAATGGCGGATATGGACCCCATTACGGAAACTGCCAAGAAACATAATCTTGTGGTGATTGAGGATGCTGCGCAGTCGATTACGAGCACCTATAAAGGTAGAAAGGCCGGCAGTATAGGTACTGTTGGCTGCTTTAGTTTTTTCCCCAGTAAGAACCTCGGCGGCGTAGGAGACGGCGGTATGATTGTTACCAATGACGAGCAGCTTTATAACCTTTTGTCCATTATGCGCAATCACGGCAGCAAGCCGAAGTATTACCATAAATATGTCGGCGGTAATTTTCGTCTTGACCCGATACAAGCAGCGGCACTTTTGGTTAAGCTGCCGCATTTGAATGACTGGTCCGCTGCCAGGCGGCGCAACGCAGCTTATTACGATAAAAAATTTAAAGGGACCATTGTAAGGGCTCCTTATATCAGTCCTGATTGTGTAACTATTTATAATCAGTGCTGCATTTGTGTGCCGAAACGCGATGAGCTGCTGGCACATCTTCAGAAAAATAAAATCGGCTGCGAGGTGTATTATCCGGTTCCGATGCATCTTCAGGAATGCTTTAAGTATCTGGGCTATAAGCAGGGGGATTTGCCTGAAGCAGAAAAAGCAGCTAAGGAAATTCTGGCTATTCCCGTATATCCGGAATTGACCGACGAGATGAAAGATTACGTAGCTGAGACGGTTCTGTCATTCCTGGATTAGAGCAATACTCAGCATAATGTATATCTGAAGATTTGCCCGCGCAGACTTAAGCGGTTTGCATTTTTTATTTATGACAATTAAGTTTGAAGCTAACTTATTTGAAGCAAATCCGGCGCGTAGTATAAGATATAATCTTACTGAGTTTCTTCTTCTATCTCGAAAATTACAGAAGGATAACCCTGTGCATAGGTGAAGGCTATTTTGCCGGAAGAATTGGCTTGTTCAGTTTCAAGAATGGCTTTATCTTCCTCATTCTTGATATACCAAACTGTGTAATATTTACCCGCTGAAAGGTCTCCTACAACATGAGCAGTGGTAATTGAAGGACTGGCAGCGGATTCCGTCCACTTTTTGTAATAAGGTTCTTCGGTCTGCCAATTATCGATGGTTACGGCAACCGAATCAACAGAAGGAGTAACGGACATATTTACAAAGTTAATATCTGTCTGTCCATCAACGTCGGCCTGGACGGTTACCGTATTATCAGAAGAAATTACAGCAACACCCGGGAAATTGGGACGGTCAAGATGCGAGATATGTAATTCGACTGAAGATGTACCTTCAAGCGTTAATTCAATTTTTTCTGTCGGTTTATTATAGGTTGCCTTTAATACATCCACACATGGGTCCGAAATCGAAGACAATATTGGGAGAGAAGCATCATAGGGTTCACCAGAGACAGTAACAGTGTATGAATCCGTTCCCTCATTAACGTAGAATGTATCGTTGTCGACGTAAATTGCGAATTCATTATTGGGCAGTTTTACTTCTTTGATAGCCATCCCCGGTAGTTTGATATGGCCCCTGAAGCCGTCTTTTGTGATACTATCGAATGCGATTATCTTATCTGCATAATCAAATGAAACGTTTCTATATTCAACCGGCGTCAGGTAAGTACCACTCATAGGTTTGTTAAATCCAAGGTTCCAATCTATGGTAGCATTCACAGGCCGAATCAGCAAAGGAACCATTATAGTTGGTAAAAACATCGCTTGTGGTGAACTAAGATAATTTAAATAGCTGTCATTTCCAAATGTATATGGATCGATGGAGACAATATATCC
>JBAPXT010000020.1:0-1644 GCA_049284355.1 Sedimentisphaerales bacterium | reverse complement strand
GGTTTAGTCCGATTGGTAAGGGGATGTTTTCATATGCCGAGTACGCAAGTTCCGCGGGAATAAAAAGATGTCTAGGCACCCGGGACATCGCTGATAAAACCCGCTTGTCTTCAATTTCTGCGTCAAGCTGGTTAATTAATCTAGCTCTGGCAACATCAAAGTCCATCGCAAGATTTACCGCTGGATATTGTTAGTGAAGGATAAAAGCCAAGGCGATAATAACCACTACAATAAAGCCAGAAAGTGCAAGAGTTATTTTAAGTTCTGTTCCCACATGTTTCAACAGTTCGGGAGTATACTGGGCGACGGCTGTTTTAGCCGCAGGGCCAGATGCTTTTACTGACGAGGTTTGTGGTTTACTTGCGATTACAGGGCCGGCTCCTGATGCCTGTATCGCGTTTGTAGACTTTGTAGCAGCCGGCGTTTGTACCGTCCCTGACTGTTTCTTTGTCGCATATCTCTGTTGTTTACGTTTAGATTTACCTGGCATGTTGGCCCTCTTTTTTTAACTATTTAGCCCGCGGATGCGCTTTTTCATAACTACGACGGACATGTTCGGTGGTGAGGTGAGTATAAACTTGCGTTGTAGAAATATTAGCATGTCCTAAAAGTTCCTGCACTGCCCTCAAATCCGCGCCACCACTCAGCATATGAGTAGCAAAGCTGTGTCTCAAAGTATGGGGTGTGACCGCGACGGTCAAACCAGCTAATTTCGCATATTGTTTAAGTATCTGCCAAAAACCCTGTCTTGTCAATCTTTCACCCCGACGATTTAAAAACATCGCTTTTTCATCTCTATTACGCGCTAATTGAGGACGGGCATCCCTGACATATTGCTCGACGACTGTCGCCGCTTGTTTATGAATCGGAATAATTCGTTCCTTGTGTCCTTTGCCGAAAACGCGGACATCACCGTCTATTATATTTACATCTTCTACATTCAGAGAAATCAGTTCACTGACCCTCATCCCGGAAGCATAGAGTAACTGGAGCATTGCTTCATCACGTTTTGCTTCGGGAGTGGATGATTTGGTTGGTTGTTCGAGCAAGGCTCTGACTTGAGTGATGGAAATAGGCTTAGGTAGTGACCTGCCTACATTCAGCGATTCCATGTTATGGGTAGGGTCTTCTTTAATAATATTTTCTGCCGTCAGAAATTTAAAGAATGACCGTGCAGCGGCAAGTTTACGCGCTCTAGTGTTGGCGGCATACTTTTTTTCTTGTAAATTAAGCAGGTATCGCATCATTGCTTGACGGCTGAAACTAGCCCACGAGGGTATCGTCCCTTCTTTTCCGGCCTCTTCCTCAACGAAAGTGGCAAGTTGCGACAAGTCATTCTCGTAAGCAAAGGCGGTATTATCCGCTAGTCCCTTCTCTGCTTTCAGGTAAGCCAAAAATTTTTTTATATCTTCTCTAACCACGTTCCTCACCTCCCGGGAATGCTTATGTCATCTCCCATCCCACTTCTATTTTAACATAACGGAGAAAATATGCCAAAATCAAAGGTATTTACAGGGTAAGAGGGCTGGAAATGTGGACTGTAAAACAGAGAAAGGTTTAACCGATAATACCTCCTTTGCTTACGAGAACGATCTGTCGCAACTTGCTACCTTCGTCGAGGAAGAAGCCGGGAAAGAAAGAGTG
>JBAPXT010000019.1:0-2754 GCA_049284355.1 Sedimentisphaerales bacterium | reverse complement strand
CCTCATCCATGCACATATGCCACAGACCTAAAATCACTTTTCCTAACGCCGTTCCCCAGTCGCCGATATGGTTTTGACGGATAACGTTGTGGCCTTCAAATTCGAGTAATCGGCAGATGCAGTCGCCGATGATTGTGCTTCGTAAATGCCCTACGTGCATTTGCTTGGCGATATTCGGCCCTGAAAAATCAACGACGATGGTCTTAGGTTTGGTTTCTTTTTCTATGCCGAGTCGGCTGGCGTCTTTATTTATCTCCAGAAGGTCTGCAGCGACAAATTCCGGTTTAAGTCGCAGGTTTATAAACCCCGGCCCCGCAACCTCCGGCTTTTCACATATATCATTAATTTTCAGGGTTCTAATGATCAATTCAGCAATCGAGCGAGGATCTATCTGTACTTTTTTGGCGAGTGGCATTACACCATTGACCTGATAATCGCCGAACTTTGGGTCCGTTGCCGGCCTCACCATCGCGGCACCCCTCACCCCACCTGCCGCCTCAGCCATTGCATCGGTAATTCTCGTTTCGAGGATATTAAGAACAGACTGCATCGCTCTCGCAGGAAAATAATCAATAATCAATTATCAGTAATTCAATCGCTTTGCATCGCCCCAGAGCAATTCCAAATCGTAGTAGTCGCGATATTCGGCATCGAAGATATGTATTACGACATCGACAAAATCCAGCAGTATCCAGCGTCCCTGTTCATAGCCGGCCGAGCCGAAACGCTGCCGGCCCTGTTCTCTTGCCGCCTTGCAGATTTCATCAGCGACGCTGCGACTTTGCCTGTCGCTTGTGCCGGTTGCGATTACGAAATAATCGGTGGCGGGCGATTTGCCTTTCAAATCCAGAACTACAATATTGCTGCAATGTCGTTCGTCCGCCAGTCGGGCCGCCGCCACTGCGAAGCTGCGGGCCTCTGCGTCCTGGTTCTTTGCCAAATTATGTCCTCATTTTTTTCGGTAAAAGAAAAGCTCGGCCAGCTCGACCGCACCAATAGATTACATTTAATCGAGTTTGAAGTCAACTCTGTAAGCTGACTAAACTGTTGCGTGCGGACAAAATTCTGGTACTCTTGTGCTTCTTATGGCCATAGGCCGAAAGGTTAGTAAAGGAGGTTCAAAACGAACGAAGGTTTGTGGATTATAGTGGGACTGGCAGCTATTATGGGGCTGGTTTTGGTGCTTCCTTTCTCAATCAAAAAAGTAGAGAAAGAGCTTGAAGCATTTCTCTTCGTAATGGGGGTCCTCGCGGTGAGCATCTCGAGGCTGTGGAGCTGGCATCTGGTTAAAGATGCGCTCGTCGAGCCGATTAAAATCACGGCGGCTGTCTTTGTTGCAGGCCTGCTGTTCAGACTTATACGTCCGAAAATAGGAAAATGGGCATCTATTGTGGCACAACGGCTTGGGTATAGTGTCTTGTTCTTTATCATCGTCGTCGGATTAGGGCTGCTTTCCAGCGTTATTACGGCGATTATCGCCGCCCTTGTCCTTTCGGAGGTAATAAGTGCATTGCGGCTTCCCAGAGCGCTGGAGGTCAAAATAGTTATTATCGCGTGTTTTTCCATCGGCCTCGGTGCGGTATTAACTCCTCTCGGAGAGCCGCTTTCAACGATAGCGATTTCCAAACTCAAAGGCGAGCCTTATCACGCCGATTTTTTCTTTCTGCTCAAGCTTCTGGGAATGTGGGTAATACCTGTGATTTTGGCTCTTGGAGTCCTGCCGGCTTTTCTGAAAAATACTGGCGTTGGTAAAGGCGACACTTTAACTGAAGACCGCCCGGAACAGCTTCGCGACGTGGCATTCAGGGCACTGAAAGTTTATCTTTTTGTGCTGGCATTGGTATTTCTGGGTACGGGCTTTATGCCGGTGGTTGACAAATATCTGGTGCATGTCCCGGCAGTCGCTCTCTACTGGGTGAATATTATTTCCGCCATCCTCGATAATGCCACACTGACCGCGGCTGAAATTACTCCCCTTATGTCAGCGCAGACAATAAAATGTGCCTTGGCCGGCCTTCTGATAGCCGGCGGAATGCTGATTCCGGGCAATATCCCCAATATTATCTGCGCCGGAAAATTATCAATAAAGAGCCGCGAATGGGCGGCCTTCGGCGTCCCCCTCGGCCTTGTAATAATGACGGGCTTCTTCATCGTCCTGCTCCTGCTGGCGTAGGAGAAACAGTGGATTAAAGCAATGACGCCTGTTATTTTAGAAATAGTTATACTTGTAACAATTATTGTATATATCGAGGGCTGGCTCCTAACCCCTCTGCCAAAATAAATCTTAATCCGAAAAGCCCGTCGGCCTGTCCTGAGCGAAGTCGAAGTAATTTAGGCATTTTTTCGTCGACTTTTCATCGAAAATATGTTAAAATTCCCGCCAGTTTACCAGCAGGCACTCGCCCGCCTCTGGCGGGAACGACATATCGCCCAGTAGGGCAAGGTTTCAGGTCCAGTTTACCGCGACATCTTTATGATGGCGGGTAGGCCCAAGTCAAATAATCGTTAATAACTAATAAATCATAAATAATAAATTGTCCGCTGTAGCCTTGGCGAAGGCGGATTCAAAAAGGGATACATTACTGCTCTGCGGAGCGTTGCTCAGAACGAGCGGCAGACGAGGCGTTGGGGGGCCTTGGCCATTCCATCTCGCATGTTTGCAACTACCTTTAGATAAAGGAATTGCGAATTTTGATAAATTTTATTAAAATACGGTCTAAGACGGGCTTATTTCCTTGACAATAGCGCATTATC
>JBAPXT010000018.1:0-3964 GCA_049284355.1 Sedimentisphaerales bacterium | reverse complement strand
CCTTACGCCGGAAGAGTTTATCAGGCAGGAAACTGAAAAATTTTCCACAGGCATGCCTGTGGAAACAGGATTAATTAACGCTGGATACTCTAATCTATAGTGGTACAATAAACGGGGTAAGGTCACTTTGGCCAGATCGTAAATTTTTTTTAACTTTATCGTCATATACAATCTTTCGTCAGATATTTAACGCAAACAAATGCGGAATCAATAATTTTTTATCAATCACTAAAAACGGTTACAACCTTATATCATAATCTATTGGAAATTGAATTACTTAAGACTTTTTAGTTTATTGTAAGTTGCTTCAATCAGACACTGCGGGGGGCAAATTTAAAATTTCCGGCTTGCGTTTGGCAAAATTTCGGAGGATAATACTTGCTGTAGCGTGGCAGGCGTACTGCCGACAAATTAGGAGCCAGAGATCACAGGTTGGGCTCAAGCATGTCGGAATCAGGGAATATTCAGACACGGGCTGAATTATTCGAGTTTTTGCAGTCCCAGATGCAGCGGGTATATGGGGAACTGCGAACGCAGCAAAGACTCGAATATGAGAGTTCCCAGATCAAGAGCTATCTACTAGAAGTGGATATTCCAGATAACCTGCAGAAAGACAATCGTAGCAATAAGACGCTCGCGGACTTCGTTGGGGCCATAATGGGTGTGAGGCAGGCGGAGAGTGCGAAAATCAATGTCAAAGAGAAAGATGAGCCAGGTTTTTTTGAAGTGTCGTATGATTACGGCGGTAAACATGCTAGGGTATATATCGACGCAAATACAAACTTTCGTTTTTGGGAAGTTTTTTCGATTAGCAAGTCTCGAAATCTAGACGCATGGCTAAAAAAAGTCATCAACGAAAAAAGTGAGGTCGACTTTGTCTGGTTGTGGCCCAAGTTCCTTGAAGAAATTCAGCAACGAGGCAAGCCTCGCGGTTTTGGCCTTGATTACGACACCAGAATCTTCGAAGGCAATGAAGATGAAGCAACAACATATCTTAAGATGCAAATTTGGGGAGGACCAGAGACCGACGAACTCTATCAGTCTTTAAAGAATAGTAACCAGTTCAAGAATAAAATTGTTCTAGCAAAAATCCGCATGAAGGAGTACTCCAACGGAAATACCGATTCAGAATTCGCATTACAAGACCTCAAGTATAGTGGGAAATGTACCACTAGGGGAACCAGTTTTTCTACTCACGCGAGAACGCTGAGTATAATACGCTCGAATTACGAAAAAGTTATCTCTGAAATAGAGCAGAAGTATGCAATCAGATGGGTTGACGTTGGGAAAGGTGAGTTGCGTATAGAGGGCTTTGCAATTCATTTTATCCCGTGCGATTTCACGCTACCAGTACAGAAATTTTGTGAGCGTGTATTTGAGGGAACATTGCCATTCCGACTTATGGGTTTCGTCGAATATCACGGTGACAACTGTGCAGTTGTAGATGCGGTAGACTTACACTCAGGAGGAAAGGTTTCATTCGAAGTGTATCCAGATATCATTTCTCTATATCTTCCTGAGGGAACCTGCGGGAACAGCGTAGCGCGTTTTTATACCAACTTACAGAGGTCCTTCAATGTCAACTTCCAAGTGGAGACTGACGATGGCAGAGCCCTGTTTTAGTCTTACGATACCAAACCTACTCATCGGGTTATGCAAAGGATCAAGGTTGCTAAAGCCGCACTCCCTAGAATTCAATCAGTTGGGGTATAGGGTATTTCGTCTTGAACCAAGTTTTCTTATTTCGGTGGGGGGTATGTGTAACCCAGATGCGGTTATAACATCAGAAAAGGTTGAGAACACCCTGATTGTGGAGTGGACCGAATCTAATGGTGTGCACGGAGAAAAGAGAACACAACTACCGCGATATTCCCAAATATCGCGATCGGATCTAACAGATATTCTGGCTATTCCACCGCGTTCAGCAGTTAAGCATAGCACGGTAATCATAGTTCTGCCAAGCGCAACAAGGGAATTCCAAAGCTTTATGAAGACTAACAAGTTGAAGTTCCCCCTTCTTCAGATCGAGCAGACTGGTCCCAAATTCGTGTTGACGAAAGCTGAGAATGCATTTGAAGAACTAAAGACGGAGTCATTCTTCAAAACTCCGAAAGTGTTTGAGCGAATACCAATGCGATATTTGCCAATTCCGCTCGATAGAATAATACACGAGTTACTTGTCATACATGTTTGTGTACATCTCATATCATTATTACGAAGGGGAGTGCAGGAGTTTACTGTGACTGACTTCTGTAAAGGTTATATCCCAGCATGGAACATCGTCGACAGCGCAAAGCGAGGGAACATTGTACGAGTTACCAAAGATATAATTAGTTCCCTATGCAATAGTGTATATGGACAGAATATGCTTGAGAGACAAAGCCCACTGAATCCTCCGAAATGGTCATTTGCAGAAGGACTTGATAGAAAGAACCTGCGTTCTATAAAAAAGGAACTGGATGAATTCGCGATGGGAGTTAAATCCGGCCAGTTTCAAGGCGAATGGGATTTTGACTCTTACGATCATTATCAGATCACATACGACGCCAAAAATCCAGAGGGAAAATAGCAGAAGGCAGCACAAGCAGTTATTTCGCCGGCATCCGTCTTCGCCAATGGCTTCCGTCTTCGCTTCCGCCGTCGCCAAGGCTATGGCGAGACAAGCCGCCGCGACAAGCTAACCGGCGACAATTATTTTTGAGGTAAGTCGAGAATCCTTTTACATCTTGGGCATTGGACTTTGTCAGATTTGAAATCAGGCGGGATTTTCAATTTCAGGCCGCACAGGCAGGTCAGGAAAACAAATTGATTTACCTTCCGCATAATATCGCCGACCTGGCGCATCTGGGTTTCGAGACGCTGTTCCTTTTTGGCTTGTTCGCCGGCCTCGCGCAAGGCGATATCCTCTTTGGTCAAAGCGGCAGGGGGGACGATTGTCCTGCGATGCGTTATATTAGTGTAAGCATCCGAATAATCCCTGAAAGATGCGCCGCTACTCATACTGCGCAGGATTTTTATCCTTTCGGAAGTCGGCGGGTGCGTGCTGGTCAGGTCGGACAAGCTCATACCGGCGGCTTTCTTAAATGGATTGACGATGTACATCGGGGCGGTAACTTTATTGACGGCGGTCAACTGCGGGGAGGTGTCGCCTGCGATTTTTTCAAGGGCGCTGGCGAGACCTTCCGGGTAACGGGTCAGCCGGGCAGAGCCGGCGTCGGCGAGATATTCGCGTCTTCGAGAAAGAGCGTAATAAAACAATTGTGCCATTATAGGGGCCAGTATTGCGGCAACAAGGGCGATAATCAGCATAACGACGGCGGCTTGCCCGCCGCCTCTGCCGCCGGATGAATATCTTCGCCGCGAGCCCATAGAGCTGTAATACATACCTCGCAGGAATACCTGTGAGAGCAGCACAATCGAGCCGAGCATTATTCCAGCAAGTGTAACGTAAAGGATATCGCGGTTGAGGATGTGGCTTATTTCGTGGCCGATGACACCCTGAAGCTCATCACGGTTAAGCCGGCCTAACAGGCCTGCGGTTACCGCTACGGAGGCGGACTGCGGGCTGCGGCCTGTAGCGAAGGCGTTTGGGGCAGGGTCAGGGATAATATAGATTTTGGGCATTGCAGGCAAACCCGCGGCGATTTTCATTTCTTCAACTATGTTGCATAGCTGGGGGTGCTCATCGTGGGTGACAGGTACGGCTTTGCTGGCGGTGAGAAGGATTTGGTCGCCGCTTGAAAAGCTGACCATCGCGAGGATTAGCCAGATGACGGAGGCAATTATCAGGCCGGTGAAGCCTGCCTGGGGTCCGAAGAAAACGGCGCCTAGAAGATAGCCCAAGATTAATAAAGTGGTAGCCATCAGCACCATCAGAATTATGGAGTTTCTCTTGTTAGCCCTAATCAGTTCCCACATTGTTAGTTTTCAGCTCCGAGTTTTTAGTTTTTCTGCTATCAATTAA
>JBAPXT010000017.1:0-7969 GCA_049284355.1 Sedimentisphaerales bacterium | reverse complement strand
TGTCTACCATCATTCTAAGCAGCTTTTGGAAAAACTCGTCAATCGAATTATTGAAGTTATGCAGAGCGAAAAAATAAAATGACCGACTGGCTCAAAAAAGATTTGCAATATATCTGGCACCCCTATACGCAAATGAAGGATTGCCGCAAGTACCCCCCTATTCTGATAGAAAGGGCCAGAGGCGCCAAATTATACGATGATAAAGGAAACTTTTATTACGACACAATATCCAGTTGGTGGTGCAATGTTCACGGCCATAACCATCCGAAAATAAAAGCGGCAATCAAGAAGCAGTTAAATTCTCTCGACCATACTTTGCTTGCCGGCTTTACCCATAAACCCGCGGTCCTTTTGGCCGAAAAGCTTGTTTCTATCGCTCCCAAAAACCTCACCAAAGTCTTCTTCTCCGACAATGGCTCAACCGCCGTCGAGACCGCTCTCAAGATGTCTTTTCAATACTGGCGCAATATCGGCCGCAAAACTAAAACAAAATTCCTCTCTCTCGACCTCGCCTACCACGGCGACACCATTGGCGCGATGAGCCTCGGCGGTGATACAATATTTAACATGGCGTTCGATGCATTGCGTTTCAAATCCTTTAAGGTCCCCACACCTTATTGTTATCGCTGCCCGCTCGGCAAACAAAGGACCTCCTGCAGCATCGACTGCATAAAGCCGTTGCAAAGCGTCTTAAAAAAATACAAAGACAAAATAGCAGCCCTCATTATAGAGCCTCTCCTGTTGGCAGCATCTGGTATGATTGTCTATCCCATTGAATACCTGAAACAGGCTGCCGCCCTTGCCAAAAAATACAATGTTCACTTAATCCTCGATGAAGTCGCCACCGGCTTTGGCCGCACAGGCAGAATGTTTGCCTGTCAGCACGCCTCTGTCCAGCCGGATTTTATCTGTCTCGCAAAGGGAATAACTTCCGGAACGCTCCCCTTTGCTACGACCTTGACAACCGACAAAATCTATAACGCCTTTTACGACGATTACGAAAAGTTCAAAACCTTTTATCATGGTCATACCTATACCGCCAATCCCCTCGGCTGTGCCGCCGCACTGGCAACCCTCGAAATCTTTAAGCAGGAAAAAACACTGCAAAAAATAAAGACCCTTATCCCTCTGTTTCACAGCGCCCTCGAAAAATTCAGACCATTGCTTGCTGTTGGCGACGTAAGATATATAGGTATGGTGGGAGCTATCGAGTTGGTCAGGAACAAAAAGACGAAACGGTCGTTCGATGCTAAGGAAAGAATCGGCCAACAAATTTTTCAAAAAGGCCTTAAAGAACACCTCATTCTTCGCCCTTTGGGCAACGTTATCTATCTCTTTCCCCCTCTGAGCATAACAAAACCCCAATTAACCGACATTCTGAAAAGAACATTCAAAATCATTGAAAGCTTGGTTTGTTAGTTGCTATTCAACCGTAACGCTTTTTGCAAGGTTCCGGGGTTTGTCAACATCGTGTCCACGAAGCACAGCAGCGTGATACGCCAGAAGTTGTAGCGGAATAACGGTCAGCATCGGTTGCAATAGCTCCGGTGCATCAGGGACGGCAATTAAATGGTCGGCGTGTTGCTTGATGTTCTCGTCACCTTCAGTTGCAACAACGATAATTTTCCCGCCGCGTGCCCGGACCTCTTCAATGTTGCCTATAATTTTTTCATATTGCGGCCCAGCTGTGGCAATAAAAACCGCGGGCATACCATTATTAATCAAGGCGATTGGCCCGTGCTTCATCTCCGCCGCGGGTAGTCCCTCAGCGTGAATGTAACTTATTTCCTTCAGCTTCAAAGCTCCTTCAAGCGCAACCGGATAATTAAAGCCGCGCCCTAAGAAAAGCCAGTTGTCCCTGTCGATATTTGCTGAAGCAATCTTTTTGATGTTGTCGGACTGTTTCAGTATCCTGCTTATCTTCTCCGGTATCTGGGAAAGTTCCTTGATATACGTCCCTGCCTCGCTGCTGCTGATATGTTTTCTTCTTCCTAATTCAATCGCCAGCATCGTCAGCACCGCCACCTGGGCGGTAAACGCCTTTGTGCTGGCAACTCCTATTTCCGGCCCAACGTGCAAATATATCCCCGAATCGGTGGCTCTGGCAATCGAAGAGCCTACGACGTTGACAATCCCCAGCACTGTTGCTCCTCGTTCTTTGGCTTCTTCTACCGCTGCCAGAGTGTCAGCCGTCTCACCGGATTGGCTTATTGCTATAACCACTGTCCCGTCTTCGATGATTGGACTGCGATATCGGAATTCGCTGGCGTATTCGGTCTCTGTCGGAATCCGTGCAAGGTGTTCAAACAAAAACTCACCAACCAGACTGGCGTGAAATGCCGTCCCGCAGGCGGTCAGGATAAGCCGTTTGATGTGGGCCATTTCACGCAGATAACCGGCTACGCCGCCGAGTTTAATTTTGTTGTCTTTGGTATCGATTCGACCGCCCATACACGTGCTCAGGGACTTCGGCTGCTCAAAAATCTCTTTGAGCATATGATGTTTGAAACCACCAAGCTCGATTTGCTCTAACGAAAATTCAATTTGCTGCAGCTCTTTCGTCACAGTGACGTTATCGAGCGTTTTCGTGCGAAACCCCTTTGAGCTGATGACAACCATTTCATTGTCGGATGGGTATATCGCCTGCTTTGTATGCTCCACAATTGCTGCAGCATCCGAGGCCAGAATATATTCGTTATCGCCCACCCCCAAAATCAAAGGGCTACCCTTTTTCGCCCCGATGAGCATGTCCGGAAAATCGCTGCACACAATCGCCAGACCGTATGTGCCGCTCAATTCCCCCAGCGCCTGCTGGACCGCCCATTCGAATCTGTTCTGACCATCTTTCTTTTTCTTCTCTTCGCTCCTGTCATAGAAATACCCAATCAGGTTTGCTATCACTTCAGTATCGGTCTCGCTTACAAATTTGGCCCCCTCATTTTCCAGCCATGTCTTCAGCGTCCCGTAGTTTTCGATAATGCCGTTATGAGCAATTGCAATTTTGCCGGTATAGTCCAGATGTGGATGCGCATTTATGGTGTTCGGCGCACCGTGCGTCGCCCACCGCGTGTGCCCGATGCCGACTGTCTCGCGGCTGTCAGGCTCATCTAATATCTCTTCCAGTGCGCTGATTCTGCCGCTGCATTTTTTCACTTTTATTTTGCCGCCGCTCAGCAGCCCCACGCCGGCCGAATCGTACCCCCGATACTCCAGACGCTTCAGTCCCTCTATAAGGGTCGGCTGGGCGCTCTTTTTACCTAAGTAAGCTACTATCCCGCACATTCATATCTCCTTCAATCGCAGAAAGCTCAGCTATTTAAATCGGCAAAAAACCCTGCTGGCCTGATACCAATATGGAAATATACTGCAATGAGCTTGTCTTGTTCCCGTTTATTATAAAGAAATACTCTTTTTCCCACAAATCAATTCTGCTTAATCGCCTAATCAGGTGTTCTTATTTGACGTTTTGGCAATTATGTAGTTTAATGTATTTATGTTGATTGTCATTGATTATAACGTCGGAAACGTCAAAAGCGTCTGCAACGCCTTCCGCCATATTGGCTGCGAGGCAAAGCTTAGCTGTAAACCACAGGATATACAAACCGCCGCTGGCCTTGTTCTGCCCGGCGTCGCAGCGTTCGGATACGCCGTCAACGCCTTAGGCCCTCTGGCGGAGCTGATAAAAAAGCTCGTTTTGGCCGGCAAACCTCTGCTCGGTATCTGCGTCGGCTACCAGATGCTTTTCGACCAAAGCTCTGAATACGGCCCCCACAAAGGCCTCGGCTTGGTCGCAGGCAATGTCGTCCAAATCCCCTCTTCGCAAACTGTCCCGCATATGGGCTGGAACCTCGTAAAACTCCCCAAAAATATGGATTTGTTCGCTGCTCTGCCGCGAGAAAAACATTTCTATTTCGCAAACTCTTTCTACGCTGATATTACTGACACCCAGGCCAAAATCGCCTATACCGACTATGGTTTCCCTATGTCCGCCTCGGTCCAGAAGGGCGATATTTACGGCACCCAGTTTCACCCCGAAAAAAGCGGTAAAATCGGCCTGAAAGTCCTCGAAAACTTCTCTAAAATCTGCCAAAGGAAATCATCCTGATGCTTACAAAAAGAATCATCCCCTGTCTCGATGTTAAGGACAACCGCGTTGTCAAAGGCGTCCATTTCTTGAATCTCCGTGATGCCGGTGACCCCGTCGAGCTTGGCACAAGATACAGCGACGAAGGTGCCGATGAGCTGGTCTTCCTCGACATCACTGCCACCATTCGCTCTCGCAAAACAATCGTTGACCTCGTCGAAAAAGTCGCCGAAAACGTCTTCATCCCTTTCACCGTAGGCGGCGGCATCCGCACAGTTGACCAGATTGATGAACTCCTCAGGAGCGGTGCTGAAAAAGTCTCCGTCAATACCGCTGCCGTCCAGAATCCGGACCTGCTCACAGAAGCCGCTCAGCGTTTTGGAAACCAGTGTATCGTCCTTGCCATTGACGCCCGCTGTTCGAAGCAAAGGAAAGGTCATTGGCAGGTCACCGTAAAAGCCGGCTCAGAACCTACCGACCTCGATGCCGTTGAATGGGCAGTCAAAGCCGAAAAACTCGGCGCTGGTGAAATATTGCTGACCAGTATGGATGCTGACGGCACTAAAGCCGGCTATGATAACAAGCTGAACAAAGCCGTCTCCGATGCCGTCAATATCCCTGTAATCGCATCCGGCGGAGCTGGTGAGCTTGAGCACCTCTATGATGCCATCGTAAAAGGCGGCGCAGACGCCGTCCTTATGGCCTCTATCACACACTTCCAGAATTACACCATAAACCAGATGAAAGAGTACCTCGCTTCCCGCGGCGTCCCCGTAAATCTATAACTTGAAGGTCCTCTCTTTACTGCGAGGCCTTTAGGCCGGAGCAATCTCACCCCCCAATTAATCAATTATCAATGAGGTAGCGGTATCAAGGCGCTGTAAATCGGCTCGAACCATTTATCTTGCTTTACATCGTAAACGATGAAGTCCGAATCGAACTGCCAGTATGCCCAGCTAAAGCCGAACTTTTCCGCCGTCCGGGCCACGAAAGAGGTGTAGCGAACGCGGGATTCCATATCCCCTTTATCGTATGCGCCGAACTCACCTAAAAATATCGGCCTGTTGTGCTTCTTCGCCCACTCCTCGGCCTTCTTGAAATCGTTGACAATTGCTTGCTTTTCCTCCTCCGTCCCTAACCATTTTATGCCGGACAAATTTTTATTCTCTTCTGACCACGCTGCGCCCTGATGCGTGAAGCTATGGGGCTCGTAGTAGTGAATTGTAACGATGATATTCCGGTCGTCCTCCGGCAGCATAAGTTCATCCAGATGTCCTATCCGGTTAAAGACCGCCGGCCCGATGACCAACGTCCGCTTCGGATTGCTCTGCCGGATTATCGCCAGCGCCTCCTTGCAGTACTGGTTCCATAATTCTGGCGTCAGCTCCCGGCAGGGCTCATTCAGTACCTCAAAAAGAACATTCTCTGGTGCATTTTTGAAATGCGGCGCAACTTGTCTCCAGAAGGACAAAAATTTCTCCTTGTTTACTGCCGGGTCTTTACCCATCGTATTGTATTCGTGCATATCCAAAATCACCATCAGTCCGCTCTTCAGCGAGTTCTTCACCGCCCAGTCTGCAAGCTTGAACCACGAATCGCTCAGCCGATACGGGGCATTTGCATCCATATGCGGGAAGGGATGCAGATTAATACGGACCGTATTGAACCCGCCTTCCTTTATGGTTTTGAAGTATTTTTCCTTGAAGCGTCCCTCAGCCCTCGATTTCCATATCGGGTCGTAACCGATGATATTGACCCCCCTGCCTAATTTCTTGTTCTGCTCAAAAGCGTCCATTTCCTTTGCTCCTATGGCACAAACCGTTGCCATTGCTAAAATCATTACGGCGAAAAAGATGGGATTTCTAAAACTTAATCCTTTCATATATATCCTCACTTTTAACAAACTAAAATTCCGCCGCATTGTAATAAATCCCCATTTCATAAGCAATATTTTTTACCAATTGTTAGTCCCGCACCACATGGTTATTTAACTTCCACCGACGCCTGCGGATTGAAGGGATTGGTCCTGACTGCAAGAGAAAAAAGATATGGGTAATTGCCTTTAAGATGCTCCATATAAGACAGCCATTCACGTACAAGCAGACCATAAGCCCTCTTTATATCGCCAGCTAAATGCTCATAGTCGGTTTCAGGCAGATTGCGGACGCTTTCCCTGTGTGATAGTTCCTCTGCCAGATGGAACACCGCCCAAAGTAGCTCCGTGAACTCATCGTGTTCCAGCAGGTTTGGGTTCTCCAGAAGCCCCAGCAGAAAAGACCTCTTGTTGATGAGAAAACTTCGCATCTCTTCGAGCTTGCCCTTGTGAACATAAATCTTGGAGTCCCTGTGCTGCAGGATAGCTCTTATCTTGTTGAAATGCTCCTCTGACCACTCACTATCGACAATTAAGTGCTTCCCTAAACTCTCGGCCTCAGCGTCAAAAGCCCAGAAATACTTCAGTAAAGATATTCCCGCCTCGCTGAAAAATGCGCCGATTACCATATTAAGCTTCTTGAGCATCGCTCTCTTTTCTCGTGCGCTGAGCAATTGGCGTATAATCAGCGTGACAAGCAGCACCTCTATAAAAACAAACGCAATATCACTCAGCAGATAAAGGAATATCTGGTGTGCGTCACGAAAGATTATGTAATGCAGGACATAAAAAAACACCGACAGAGACACCAGCACCACGCCGAAAAGAATCTGTTGATATACCGGCTTTATTTTCATGTTTATTCTCTCATTTTACTTTTTCGAGGTGCCGAGCCAGTCTTCGAGGTTCTTCGCAAGAACAACAACGTCCTTTTTGTTCATAATGTGCTCGATTATCGCAGGTCTTATCTTAAGTTTCAGCATCGCCTTGTGAACTCTCTCCCAAAGCTTCTCCTGCTTCGGCTTACTGTTGGCAAGGTAAAGCTGGCTCACTAATTCCTGCAGCTTGTTCAGCATTATCGTATCGAGATTGCCATAATATCTCGAGATAACGTCCCGCTGATAACTTGAATATTCTCTATCGGCCATTTTAACTAATCACCTCTTTGTCACTTCTTTCTTGATTTCTCACTTGCTATGACTTGAAAGTATTATAAGTTCCGGGCTGGATTTCAACAGAAAACTATATTCAGGAGTCCCCCCTTGTCATTGCGAGGCCTTTACCCGCCGTAGGCGGGGAAGGCCGTGGCAATCTCATTCCGCCGGCGACTAACGACCAGCGACTAAACTGCCCCGTCTGCAAAAAAATTCCAGAATTCACGGAACAGTTGCCCCCTCTCGCGCATCTTAATCAGTGGTATTACTTTGAGTAAAACCGGAAATTATGGTACAATGTGACCACGAGGCAATTCTCCGGTTGAAAAGAGGAAATAATGAAAGCGGGAAAATTACTACTAATCCTTTTGGCCGTGTGCGGCCTGTTTGTCTGGCCATTGCCCACCCATGCGACCCCGATAACAATACAGATTGAGGCCGTCGTCGATACCGTCGATGACAGCGGCAACTACCTCGAAGGCCAAATCAGCCCCGGAGACATCATAACCGGCTTTTACACCTACGAATCTACAACTCCTGATTCAAGCCCGCTTGATCTGGTTCAAGGAAACTACTGGCACTATTCCCCCCCGCCGGGGTTTCGTTGAATGTCGGTGGTTTTATGTTCGAAACGGATCCAACCAATGTTGCATTTCTTGTAGCTATTAGAAACGATATCCCATCGGAAGGAAGCGATATTTATGTGATTGGCAGTTCTAATAATCTTCCTCTCTCCAACGGTACTTCAGTTGAGAGCATCACATGGCAGCTATATGACCCAATGGGTAACGCGATTTTGAGTGACATATTGCCCATAACCGCACCAGTTCTGGAAGACTGGCAATCAAATCATTTACG
>JBAPXT010000016.1:0-6894 GCA_049284355.1 Sedimentisphaerales bacterium | reverse complement strand
AACCTGCGGCAAACCTCTCCCGCCTGACCCAACCGAGCCAGATAGAATAGCTGAGATGGCAGAGCAAATGGGCATCAAATACCTGGTAATCACCAGCGTTAACCGTGATGATTTGCCCGATGGCGGCGCAGGCCATTTCCGCAATTGCATTAACCAGGTAAGAAACAGATGCCCGGATGTAAAATTTGAAATACTAACGCCCGACTTCCGCAATTGTCAGGCCCGGGCCATAGAAATTCTGGCTGATGCTTTGCCGTTTGTTTTCGCGCACAATATCGAAACTGTCCCCTCTTTATACCGAAAAGCCCGCCCCGGCGGAAACTATCAACGCTCCCTGAACCTGCTTAAATTGGCCAAAGAAACCTGTAAAAACACTCCGGCAAAATCCTCAATTATGCTCGGATTAGGAGAAACCGATGCCGAGGTCGAGCAGGTCTTAAGAGATTTGCGCAACGTCGGCTGTGATAGAATCACAATCGGCCAATACCTTAAACCATCAAAAGATTCGCTTGAAGTCGTTGAATACATACCGCCTGAAAAGTTTGACTGGTGGAAGCAGAGGGCGATTGAGCTTGGCTTCACATGGGTAATCTCCGCCCCATTTGCCCGAAGTTCATACTTCGCAGAGACGGTTACGGCTACGTAGTTCTACTGTCGTTAGTGAGGCTGTTCAGCAGCGATTCAAGTTCCTGCTTTCGGGGCACCAATCCTTTCCGCACGGCATATTGATTCAAGTAATATACACCTGTGTAAAGAATAATAAGCCCAACAAAGCACCCACCGATGAATATCAATCCGGCCCCGCTGTCATTGCGTACCCGCCAACCTACATGACCCCAAAACAAGGCTATTCCAATTGCGAACGGAAGCAGATACCACCAGAGAACGTGCCTCAGCAACCATATCTGATGTTCAACCTGTGCGAGTGAAATTTTGATGCAGCCAGCCAAAGAGTCGCTGGGTTTCGGTAGTCTTCCTTTTTGAATAACCCGGTCAACTATCATAAAAACTCCCACAAAAATGCCTGCCAACGCAGGAAGATACAAAGACCATAGGTTGAATTTCATACCTTGATACAAGAAAAATACTGCGAGGACAAAGCTCCCTCCCGCTTCTCGGACATCTCGCCAGAAGATAGTTGATTCAAAGTGCTCTTTATTTCTCTTTACTTCTCGAATCAGCATATCCGAATCGATGGTCAGTTTTGAGCTGCTCGTGTCTTTTTGCCATGTTTTTTGTAATTCGTTAAACGTCATCGACAAGTCCTTTCAACAATTGGGCCAGTTGTTTTTTGGCCCGGTTCAATTTTACTCCCACGTTGCTTTCCGAAATGCCAAGTATTTCGGTCATCTCACTATATGCAAGGCCGTCAAGGTGCATAAGGACGATAGAGGCGTCAACCTTCGGCAGTTTTCTGATGGCTTCATACAGTCGTTCGATGATTTCCTCTGATTGCCCGGAACAGCCGCTTTGCTGAGGTCTGAACTCTATCATCGTGGTGCTATGTTTTCGACGTCTTTTTTCGCCGCGGTTCCATGTCAGGGCCGTGTTCAAAGCCACCCTGTATATCCATGTTGACGCCTTTGCTTTTTCCTCGAACCGCGGAATAGACAACCATATTTGCAGGAGTATCTCCTGAAAGAGGTCGTCTTGGTCATTGGCTGTTGTTGCATAAGCCCGAACCACCCTGAAGATTAACCCCAGATGTGCGTTTAGCCATTCTTTGAAAGTGGTTTCCAAATCTACAATCATTGCTGCCCAGCAGTTTAATTTTCCGAAATAATGTCCCCTTTTATCGGCGAGTAGCCGGTCATTTGTTGTTCATTACCCTCGCGGACAATTATAACCTTCCGGAAGAAACATTTAATACCCGTCCCATCCTGGATTATCGGCGTATTTTGTAAATGGTAGTGCAGGTGCGGCTCGGAAGAATTGCCTGAATTTCCGCAAAGACCTAATACCTGACCTCTTGTGACCTTGTCACCGACCTTGACTTTTATGCTGTTGAGTTTCAGGTGTGCTAAGGCCGATATTTCATTTTCACGATGTTGGATAAACACGGCGTTTCCCAGCGCCGAATAGGGATTCATTGAACCGGGGACATTATCCCGCACGCCGTTGATGACGTCGGTCACAACGCCGTCGGCGGGGGAGATTATCTCTCTTCCGAAGGCAAAGTAATCTTCATTTGTGTTGTCGTTACCTTTGCGGGTTTTGCCGTTGCTATCTGCGCCAACCAAATCAAAGGCGAATTGCTGGTTTGGGACGTCGTGGTGCAGATTAAGCTCATTGGTATCTCCGCCCCAAAACACTAACCATTTATCCTTAAACGGCAGCGAAAGCTCCGTCTGGTGTTTCTCTACAGTCTGTATCTGCGCCTTATGAGGCAGAAACAGCAAGCCGATGATTTTGTCCTGCTCATCCAAAACTACTGTTATGTCAAGAAATCCATGTTCAAAATGGGCAGGGAAAACCACCTTGTCGGGGGGAAAGTAATTAGGGGTGTCCAGCTTCTCAATTTTGCCATATTGTGCCACCATTCCTTGGAAGAAGGGTGTTGACTTCTCCAGAGGCAAAAAGTCCAACATAACCTGTGCGAAATCGGCTTGCACACCCACCCAGTTTGTTTCATTAATGGCCTTGACCATTCTGCTGACGACCTTCTCAAACCTGTCAGTTGCCTCCTTTGCCGACAGCACCGAGGCCAGGAAAAGGAGCGATAACGATACCAAAACCATTTTTCTCATTTTTGCATCTCCTGTTTACATATAGCCAGATATTTCAAATTGCTGCACGATTTGCTTTAATTGTTCTCATAAGAAATAGTAACCGCAGGGTAGGATTTCTTACAGCCAAATTCTAAGTTTTTTGTAAGGGGTTTAGGGGCAGAGTTCGAGCAGGCAGGCAAAAAGCTATAAAAGTTGGATCTTCCCTGCTTTTATGCCTTTACCTTTCACCAGCAGTCCATACTTCGCAGAAAAAGAAAACACCTTTAACTGGTGATTGGTGAATTAGCTAATTGGTGGGTGAGGGGGGGATTAGACGGGACAGGGCGGGAAATCGTGGGAAATAGGGGCAATAATAAGGGTGTTTCTGTTGGAAGTTGTCCTGCCAATGCTATAATACAGCAGCGAGTTTTTACTGATTGAGAGGTAATCTGTGGCTACGGCAATCGAGACAGAGTCAACTTTGGTTGACCAGCCGAAGGGCAAAGAACTTGAATATCGCGTTTTAGCAATCAACAAATCCGGCGATGGTTCGCCAAGCAACACGATAATGGCAGTACTCTGATAATGCTCGTGCTAAACGCTGACAAAGAGAGATTAAAGTAACGAGATACTTACCTGCCTGAAGGCAGTAATACGGTGATGGTGGTTTTGTGATACGAGAGGGTTTTATGCCGACTACAGTATTAGGAAATTTTGGCATGGCCGATGATAATCCCCACTATAGGCGGGCGAGCTGCGAATTTCCCCTGTTTTTTCTTGCACTGGCTGAAATCCGTGTTATAATCAATAACTATCAGTTCGGTGACCCCCCTACATGTGCAGCAACCAAGCCGATAAAGCGTTTTGTAGAGAAAATCCAAGGAGGAAAAAATGAATAAAACACACCTAATCACGCTCGCAGCAGTTATTCTTGCAGCAGGCAGCGCCTTTGGCGCATACAGCGGCGGCAGCGGTACAGCGGGTGACCCATACAAAATCGCCACAAAAGCAGATTTACTTGCTTTGTCTGCCAATACAGGCGACTACGGCAAGTGCTTTATCATGACGGCGAATGTTAATTTTCAAGGGCGGGTCTTTACACAGGCAATCATTGCCGCCAGTTCGAGCAGTTCCTTTCAAGGGACTGCCTTTACGGGAACATTTGACGGCAACGAGCATAAAATCCTTGGTTTTGTCATCAATGGCGGTAGCAATTCATATCTCGGTTTATTTGGGCAAATCAATTCCGGCGGTTCTGTTAAGAACCTTGGTCTTGAGAACTTTGTGGTGGAAAGCGGTAATTCTTATGTCGGCGGTCTGGCGGGGTGCAACAACGGCGGAAGTATCAGCAACTGCTATACGATGGATGAGGTCAGCGGCTCTGGTAGTTATGTCGGCGGTTTGGTGGGATATTACAGCGGCAGCAGTATCAGCAATTGTTATTCAACAGCTAATGTCAACGGTTCTAGTTATGTCGGCGGCTTGGTAGGATATTACAGCAGCGGCAGTAGTATCAGCAACTGTTATTCAACAGGTGCGGTCAGCGGAGGTTCTCAATATGTCGGCGGTTTGGTGGGATATTACAGCGGCGGTAATATCAGCAATTGTTATTCAACGGGTGCGGTCAGCAGCGGTTGGGGAGATGTCGGCGGTTTGGTGGGACAGAACGACGGCAGTATCAGCAACTGCTATGCAACAGGTAATGTCAGCGGTTATTATTATTATATCGGCGGTTTGGTGGGATGGAACAATGGCAGTATCAGCAACTGCTATTCATCAACGGGTACGGTCAGCAGTGTTTGTGGGGATAATTCTGTCGGCGGTCTGGTGGGACTCAACAGCGGCAGCGGCAGTATCAGTAACTGTCATTCAATGGATACAGTCAGCGGTGGTAGTTCTCTCGGCGGTTTGGTGGGATACAACAACGGCGGTATCAGCAACTGCTATTCATCAACGGGTACAGTCAGCGGTAGTTCTAATGTCGGCGGTCTGGTGGGACATAATAACCACAGTATTGAAAACTGCTCTTCAACGTCTCAGGTCAGCGGTTCTTCTACTGTGGGCGGTTTGGTCGGGGATAACTACAGCGGCACTATCACCAGTTGTTATTCATCAACGGGTGCGGTTAGTGGTGATTACTATGTCGGCGGTTTGGTGGGGCATCATGAATACGGCGGCAGTATCGAAAACTGCTCTTCAACGAGTTCAGTCAGCGGTACTTCTGGTTCTCAAGATATAGGTGGTCTGGTGGGATACAACAGCGGCAGCACTATCGACATTTGTTATTCAACGGGTGCAGTCAGCGGTACTTCTTATGTCGGCGGTTTGGTTGGGAACAACGACGGCGGTATCAGCAACTGCTATTCATCAACGGGTGCTGTCAGCGGGTCTTCTTATGTCGGCGGTTTGACGGGGAGTAACACTAACTACATCATCGACAGCTATTCAACGGGTTATATAGTCGGTTCTACTTATGTCGGTGGTTTGGTGGGATATAACAACAGTTTTGTTTGGGACTGTTTCTGGGATAAACAGAGTTCTGGTAAAACGACCAGCGCCGGCGGAACAGGCAAGACAACGACACAAATGAAGATGCTTTCGACGTTTACCGCCGTGGACTGGGATTTTGATTATTTTGATTATGTGTGGGGAATCGACAACGGACAGACATACCCTTATCTTGTGCTGCTTAACGGCATGGTTCCCCCCGTACCCAGTGGTCCCACTGGTGCTCCGCCGACCAGCAATTACTTCAACGGCAATCAAACCGAGAAAAGCGGTGCGTCCAATGACCCTGTAAATACCGCCACAGGCAACTTTTTACACGAAGAAACTGACCTTACAATTCAAACCCGCACAGGCCCATTGGAATTCAAGCGGTTCTATAACAACCAGGACATAAGAACAACTTCGCTGGGGCAGGGATGGACACATTCTTATTATATCATGCTTGCCGCGGACGCAACGAATACCAATATCAATGTTCGATGGGGCGATGGCCATACGGATTATTGGCAATATGATGCCAATACTGCAACATATAAAGCAGCTACTATCGGCCTTTATGACAAATTGATTCTAAATATCGATGGAACATGGAAAATCATTAAGAAAAATCTTGATACGTATAACTTCGATAGTTTGGGCCGGCTCTCAACGATTGTTGACAAGAATGCCAATATTACCTCGCTTGCTTACAATTATCCCTCCGACCAAACCTGCGTAACCAGTATCACCGACCCAGCCGGCAGGGCCATCACTCTTCAATATCAGAATGGCTACCTGACAAGCGTTTCTGATTTTACCGCACGTAATGTCACCTTTAGTTATACAAACGGAATGCTTACTCAAGTTACAGATGTCCTTGGTCATACAATTACATACACCTACGACAATAATGGCTATTTGAAAACTGTTACTGACCAGAGGGGCATCGTTATTGTGAATAACATCTACGATTCTCAGGCCAGAGTAATACAGCAGCGGGACGGCAGGAACTATTTGAGCACTTTTGCGTATGATACTCCGTTGGCTGGTCAGACAACCATTACTAACCCGGATGGCAACACCGCTGTCCATACTCATTTTGGCGGGTATAAGCTTCTGCAATCGATACAGGATGCCCTGGGACAAACAATCACCTATTCGTATGATTCAAGCGCCAACAGAATTTCGATTACTGACCGCAATGGTCACACTACTGCATTTAATTATGATGCAAGGGGCAATGTAATTGCGACTTTAGACCCTAATGACCCGAACAATCTTAATAGCACCGGCGGTATTACAACCGTTGAATATACAGATGCCAACTTTCCTGATTTTCCAACTAAGAAGACCGATGCCCTTGGAAATATAACAATATGGAACTATGACAGCTATGGCAACGTCAAAGAGCAGATAGACCCCAATAATAATCATAGGTACTGGACTTATAACAGTTTCGGTCAAAAGCAGAATGAAACAGATGAGAATGGCAATATCACTGTTTTGACCTATGATACTGCTGGCAGGTTGACTCAAAAAACTGACCCTAATGGAAACAATACCTGGTTTGGCTATGACTCACTGTGGCGACTGACAGATATTACTGACGGAAGAGGTTCTTCGTTAGGAGATGTCAGCTACACAACTCACACTGTATATGATAACGCAGACAGAGTAACTTCGCTTACTGACTTGAATA
>JBAPXT010000015.1:0-11182 GCA_049284355.1 Sedimentisphaerales bacterium | reverse complement strand
GGCTAAGATGCCCAATTATGGGGCCGAAACCGCCGATTTCAAGAGGTTTCCTTCCCCCCTGGAAACCTCTTGAATCTCTCTTAACCTAAGATCTCAAACTGTGCCACTTTCGCTGACGTCAGACAGTCGGCAGGAATGTGGTTTAGGTGACGAGCCTTATTTGCCAAGCCCTCTATAAGTTCCGGGTTCCTTTGCAATATGGGTATTTTGAGCAACCGAAGAACAGGCCATATCTGCCGTTCCTTAGAACCATCGTAGAACCACACTTTGGACAACCTTTTTTGGCAATCTCGGGGAAAGGTAATGCTGGCGTTTTAGGTCCGGTGGTTTTTCTACTACTTTTACAGTGCTTACAGAATCTGCCGTACCCTGTAATTAGCGATGAGTCGGCAAAATCGTCAACACTTCTCAACTCACCACACTTAGGGCATTCCTTCGCCTTGCCATTCTGTATCTCCTCCACGTTATCAAGAACACTATTCAACAGTTGGTTCTCTTGGGGCTTATCCTTAAGAATTTGCTGTATTCTTTGGTCAAGGGTGGTTACAGGGTCTTCACCGAGATTGAACTTGTTGATCCTAAGGAACTTGTAGCCATAGCCTTCAAGCACTTTCTGCCTGTAAACATCTTCTTCTGAATAGTATGCCTCATAGTTGAATCTATTTACCACTTCGGTGTCTTCAAAGTGCTCTCTGAATCCATCATATTCAAGGATGATTTTGTGCTGATGGGCATCCCCAGGACTGTCAACGACCAAAAGAAAGTCAACAACATACTCCGGATGAGTATATGTCCGATCTAACTGGCGTAGATACTTACCTATTTCAAACTGAGGAATGAACTCCACCCTATGCTTGTGCTCATTCCAAAACCTCGTTTGGTAAAACCAATTAAGAACTGCGGGTTCCATTTTGGATTTTTTGTCAACTTCGCTGGCACTTCTTTCTTTTTTAGCTTCTTCTAAAACTTGTTTATAGTGCCTCAACGCTTCACCAATAGAACCTTCGTATTCTTCCAAAGGCTTGCTCAAGACAAAATGCATGCATTCTTTGGAACGGCTAAATCCCACATTCAGCCTTTGTGCTTTAATCTGTCCATCTTCCTCCAAGTCGACATGACTCAAATTCTTGATAAAAACGCCCCAGAGCCGGTCATTTTCTCGTGTTGCAACCATCGAATAGAAGATTATGTCCCTTTCTTCGCCTTGGCACGTATCAAATGTCATGATCTTTAGCTTGAGTTCGTCAAAGAAATAATCCTTCTCAGGCAACTTGCTAATCATTTCTACGAGCTTTTTTTGTTGATTTGTATGAGGAGTTATGATGCCTACGCTCGGAATCTTATTGTTTTCTTTGAGCTTTCTTAGTTCGGTGATTATGAACTCGGCTTCTAAAGTATTAGAGTTAGGTAGTAGTTCACTTTTGCCATCGTGTGGTATAACAGAGAACTTCAATACCTCATCAACGGGTTTCCCTCGGATTTTCATAACGTGGAGGCCGGGACTTCCCATCTTCCCGTAAAAATAAAAATACTCGTTGGAATACGATATAAGTTCTTTGTACCCACGAAAGTGCTTCAAAAGGCGTGAACTATAATTACATACGAATTCAAAAAACTCCAAAATAGATGTCCTAATATTAAATTTCTCCAGTTTTTCGAGCTTTGTTGGTTCATTGGAGATGTGCTTGCTGAAAACCTCTTTTAATCTGCTCAAGTATTCTTTGTTCGTATCACAATGAGCATGAGCTGCTTTTATATTGCTGAATTGTTTCTTGTCTCCGAAAATGACCACCTTTTTGGCTCTTAGCAGTGCTGGGAAGGCCTGGGCAATGCTTACCTGTGAGGCCTCATCAATTATCACCAAATCAAATATTGCAGGTTCCAGCGGAATGTACTCAGCGTAGTCTCGGATTCCTGCGAGAATGCACGGAAATGCATCTTTTAGCTTACTAAATTCTTTTCTATCAAACTTCATTTTGTGTGTGATTACATTCCTGATAGAGATGGCAAAGTTTAGATTGTGATCATAAAAAGATATCAACCGACCATCCATCAGGTAGGTCATTTGGAGAGTCGTCAGATTCTCGATATTGCGACTTTGAGCAGAATAGTTTATTGAGGGAATGTTTACGAAGTTTCTGGTTATTTTCTGAGATAAACTCAGGTATCTGAGTATTCTGGAAAAATTGTCATCTTTAATTTGTGTAAGTGCATTGTCGCGGAATGTCTGGAAATTAGAGGGATCAAACTTTATTTTAACTGAGGTCAGAGGATACTTTCTTAATGCAGACTGCAAATACTCGATATCGCTCTGTAATTCTTTGATTTTCTGATAGTGATTCCGCGCGTTTTCACTGGCTATGAATCGGTGTATTAAGGCCAAGTAGTCGATTCTTGAGATCAACGTCGGAGGCAGTTTGGTTCTTTCCTTCTTGGCGCAGGAAAGCATTGCGATGATATCGTTCAGATAATACAGACTTTTATGGGGGGACGACAGATGTAGATGAGGAAAGGCTCTATTAAATTCTTGGTTCAGTCTCTGAACCTGTCTGCGTTTGAACAAGAATCCCCAAATCCCAGACTTTAATTCCTCATATCGCTTGACAAATCCCTCCAGAATTTCTGCGTCTTTGTCAGAAATCTTTGGCAGGTTTCGGAACAACTCAATCTTTTCAGAAAAGGTGTCTTTGAGCTCCCCAGCAATCTCGGCCACAGTTTCCACTGCATTCACAAAGCAACTGAAGGACTCTATGGTCTTGAAACTATCGGGGTGAATTTGGAACCAACCCAATAGCTCTGTCATACCATCGACGCCCGGCCGTAGAGACGCCACGATTTTCAGGAATGTCTTTCTGATTTCCTCGAGCTCAAGGAACGAATCCCTCTGCTTAGTGAGTTCAGCAATATCGACCACCGTATCCTTACCTTCGAGGCGACGTTCCAACTGACATAACTCGTTAATTTCTCTCAAGTCGATATTCTGATATGCCAATATCTCAGCATCCAAGTCTTCTTTTAAGGTATTCGCAGATTTGTCGATGTTATTTTCTATTGCCTCGTATTCTTTTCTAACTGCTCTGTACTGAGCCCTTATATTATCTATTGAAGATTTAGATAAGATTTGACTGTAGGTATTGCCAGTCCTTCCGAGGCGAAGTATGGGGTTTTGGAAGTTTTTATCATATCTGACTGTGTTCATCACCTCGGTGATCTTTTCCTCGACAACATCTAAGGCTTCTTTCTTGTCCGAGAGAACAAGAACCGATTTATTTGCCAGGATAGCATTGAAAGCAATTGCTGTAATCGTGTGGCTTTTGCCTGTGCCTGGGGGACCCTCAACAGCAATGTAGTTACAGTCATGCTTCCTTATTGCTGACAATATCTGTCTTTGCTCGCCGTTTAGCGGAATAGGATTTGGAGAAACTAACTTATCACTCACATCTGAATCGTCCCACTCGTCCTCCAGTTCTGTATTGAAGGTCGTGGGATTTTTATGGATAAACTCGTCAACAATTTTGTTGAATGAACCACCAAGAGGATTATCTTCCTTTGAGAGTAACTCCAATATCTGTTCATAATCATTTATCAATGACTCGTCGGACTTGTCAAATAAGCTTATGTAGCACGAATTCGAAATCCTAACCAATAGACTCTTAGCAACCTGTTGGCTTGGATCAGAGATATCGATGGATGGGTCCAACTTAAAGAAGTCAGCAAGCTCTTGAATAATATCGCTTATGAGTTTTGGGAATTCGCTGTCACTATATTGGGCAACATAGATAATTCTGCCAGTGGGCAGCTTAACGCTGCCCTTTCTCCCTGTTTCATTGTTGTACTCTTGTGCTATGAACTCTAAGGCCTTCTTGTTGATGTAGACCTGAGAATCAAAGTTAAGACTCAGGGAGTCATCGCACTTGGCAATACTAAAAGGGATGTAGAAAATGGGGTATTTTGTTTTATTGAATGAGATATCGAAGAAATAAAGGTAAAACTCCTGATTCTCCAGTATGCTTTTGTTTCTCTGCATCTCAGAGACTTCGCTGAGTAAGTCTGTAATCTTAAAGTCCTCAAAGAACTCCATGATATTGTTCTTTATGTCATCAAGACCAAAAACAGAAGCGAGTTCCTCTGGAGTACTCACACTTTCCTCTGCGATTAAACGGTTTAAGATCTCGGAGATTTTGTTTTGTAGAAGATTGACTATGACTTCGGTTAATTCTTCTTCCATCAAGAAAATGCTGTCCTCGTCCCCCAAGGTCAGGCGTTCCAATGACTTCTCAAGATTGTTGACAAAGGGAAGAACCAAGCCTTCTTTAATGATTTGCTCCGTGCTTTCTACAATAATGGTCAAAGCCTTGTCATATTCCTTCTTGTATTGAGAAGATATATTCTCTATCTGCTCGGAAATCTTCCTAATGATTTCTGTGACGGTTGTATCAGAAAGTTGGTGCACTTGGGCCTTGATCAGCCCCAGAAGATTCATAGGTATATTTGTGACAAAAGACCCTTTCGCGATTAGTGTGGATCGTTTGAAGGTTTGGTTTATCGACTTCCAAATAACCTTATTGAAGGTGGGATACTTGTTCAAGTTAACCGCAACGAGAAGATTGCTCTCATTTCTTAGTTTTAGGCTCCTCTTGGGATTGCTTCTTTTGTGGAAGTCAGTTTCCAAAAAGTCCATAAAGTATTTTGCTAATTCTTTAACAAAGGCGAGATTGCCTTGGACTTGAGTGGGATTATTTGAATCTGGGTTGGCATGGGTGGTCATACTTTTATCCCAATAAAGGAGCGTTCCACAAGAGCCGCATTTAAACCACATTCTGAGGTTTTTTTGCGACGCTTGTCACAACAAGTGCGTAAGCATGCGGACACCAGCCTGTCAAAAGCCGGCTGTTCCTTTTTATGCCCATACATTACCCAACCCCACAATCCCCGTCAAATTAAAAAATCCGCTCCTCGGAGCGAAGCGCAGACCTCGGCGAAGCGATCTCGGTGTGCTTCACGGTTAAAACTTCAATCAAACGCGCATCTACCTCCACCCCCAAAACGGCTAATTTGAAAATTTTTTCGAAGCGAAGCGTAGACCGCGGCGTAGTCGCAGACGAAGACGGGTCAATCAAATGCGCGGGTAGGTAGGGGGATAAATCCATTTTTTAATAAATTTTTTTACTCCTTCCCCTGTAATTAATTACAAGTTTTTACCCCTCTAAAAATACTCATTTTTCGCCTCAAACGCGCATGTTCGTCCAATTATAGAAGGGGTGTAATTCTGCCCCTAATCGCCCAGTAGGGCGAGGTCTTAGGTCCAGCAGGCCCGGGTCAAAAATGACCAGTAGTGAATAATCTTGTGGTGGAGTTTACCTCGCCGTTTATACAGCGATTGGAAACCCCATAGGATATTCTCTATCAACTACGAACAACGAACTGTCAAAAACAAAGCCAAAACAAACCCAATTTTACCCGCCACTCCGTTTGGCGGGCAAACCCAACCTGTAGTGAGCTTGCCTGTGGTGAGCTTGTCGAACCAGTCGAAGGGGTCGAATCTATCTTGCCCGCCTATGGCGGTTGCTTTCTGGCTATCACTATATATGGTGTATTACCCAAATTACCTAAATTAACATCTGTAATTGGTTATTAGTGGAAAAAATAACTTTCTACAAAAAGGTGGTTTTTAGCATTAATAAGCCGATTTTGGTCCTTAAATTGGGGGTAACTTTATGCTTTTAGGATGGTTAGACAGAAGCCAAACTTTTCTAAAGTTTTTTACCTGCTTCTGCCGATACCAATACTGTGAAGGCGTATCGTGCCTCGAAGGGATTCAGAGGGCATACAATATATAGTAGTTATCGGCTTTCGGGCGAAAAAATGGAAGCTTTCGCCTGAAAGCCACTGTATAAGGTAAGTAATTTAAATGCCAAGTTTTGATACTAACGGCCGTTTTGAGGACCAAAATCAAGGGGTCGATTCTGCCAGCCTGTCCGGCGAAGCCTCAGCGAAGACGGATGAAAGCCTGGTTGCAGAGCAGGATTTACTTATGGAGCAGATACTTGATAATATCAATACTACGCCCATTGGCCAGGTATTAAAAAAGATTGCTTCACTGCCGGAAGTCCGCAGGGAAAAAGTTCTTGATGTCCGCCAGCAGCTAATCAAAGGTAAATACAAACTCAATGAGCGGCTGAATACTGTTCTCGATAAGGTTCTTGAGGACCTTACCACATAAGACGGGTGCATAAATAGATTATGCGCTTGTGCGTTCTTGTTTGTCCTGAGATTTCCATTTTGCGGTCTTTTTGCAAAATGGGGTCTTTTTAATCCGCCGCAGGCGGATTAACTACGAGATTACTTCCGGAATTTCATCATCCGGCTCATCCATGTCGGTTGGTTTATAACCCGGCTGCTTTGATTTTTCCATTTCTTCTTCGAAAGCGACGGTAACTTTTTCCTGGATTTTTCGCCTGCACTCCGCGTTGATGGGATGGGCGATATCGGCATGCAGTTTCATTCTGCCTTTGATATCTTTCTTTGCCCGGTTTTCTGAAAGGGCTGTTCCGCAATTATTGCAGAATCTTGCCCTGAGATGGTTTTTGCCGCCGCATTTCTCACAGTGGTCGCTCATTTTTCGGGATGGCATTGCGACGAAATAGCCGCCGGTGCCCTCGATGATTTTGATGTCGCGGATTACAAACTCATTGTCCATCGTTACCGAGCAAAAAGCTTTTAATCTGTCATCTTTGTTGTCTACTAATTTGACCCTAACTTCAGTGATTTCCATTTTCTTTGCCTCGCTTAAAAGTCATTGACCCCACATCTTTCACCAACAGTTGTTGCTCACGATAACGCTTTTGCAACCGGTTTGTTCTTGAAGTTTGTTATTGGTTTCCACCCCTTTTTCAATGTTGCCGTTATCAATAATGTAAAACATAGCTGAACCACTTCCACTCAGGCACAGCGGCCCGGAACCTAACGATTCAATTTTAGCTTTCAAATCAGCAAGCTCTTTGTATAAACTGAAACAACTTATTTCCAGCATATTTGCGCAAATTTTCGGCACTAAATCAATCCTGTTTTTTTCCAGAAGGTCGTTTATTCGGGTACTGAGCCCTTTATAAAGGGCCGGATTATGCTTGTAATTGGCATAAACCTTTTTTGTAGAGACACTTACGGCTGGAAGTATTAACAAGGCCAGAAAAACAAAATTTTCGTCTAATTTTTTAATTTTTTCACCTTTTCCGGTGCAAAATGCCAGAGGGCCGTCCAGAAAGAAGGCCACATCGCTGCCTAATTGGGCCGCGAGCTTGGCAAGTTCAGCACCGGGAAGGTGTAAATTTAGATATTTGTTTAACCCCATAAGGGTTGCCGCTGCATCGCTGCTTGCTGAGCCCATCCCTGAACCGGCAGGGATATTTTTTGTCAGTGTGATTTTGATGTCCGCCTCCTTGCCGCAACTTTCCAGCAGCATTTTAGCGGCTTTGCAGACCAGGTTTTCTTCTCCTTCGGGAGCCCACTCCGGGCCGCTGCAGGTGAGTTCGATGCCGGTTTTTTGGCCTTGCTGGATGAGGATTTCATCGTACCAGTTGACCTTGGCCATTACGGTCTCTAATTCATGGAAGCCGTCCGGCCGTTTGCCGGCTATAAGCAGAGATAAATTTATCTTGGCGGGAGCTCTGACTAATAAACCGTTGCCGATAGTTTCAAATTGGTCTTTGTCAGTCATAATTGTTCGTTGACATTATAACTGATTGGCTTTATTGTTAAAAGGATGGAAATAATTAATCACTTAATTGATTTTATCCTGCATCTTGATAAGCATCTTAATTACATCATAGAAAGCTCCGGGCTTTGGTGTTACCTGATTTTCTTTGTTATCATTTTCGCTGAGACAGGTTTGGTGGTGACGCCATTTTTGCCCGGTGACTCACTGCTGTTTACCCTCGGAACGTTAGCTGCCGCGGGCTCTCTGAAAGTTTCATGGCTGTTTGTCGTCCTCGCGGCCGCGGCGATATTGGGTGATAGTGCAAACTATGCCGTAGGAAAGTATTTTGGCCAGGTAATATTGAGGCGCGAAGGCGCCTGGTTTTTGAAGAAAGAGCACATAGAGCGAACACACAAGTTCTACGAAAAATACGGCGCAAAAACTATCGTCATAGCCAGATTCGTGCCTATCGTTCGAACCTTTGCGCCGTTTATAGCCGGCGTTGGCAAAATGACTTATTTACGCTTTTTCTCCTACAACGTGGTAGGCGGAGTGCTTTGGGTAGCGTTGTTTGTCTTCGGCGGTTTCTTTTTTGGAAATATCCCTGTTATCAAACGCAACTTTACACTCGTCATCTTTGCAATTATTATAATCTCAATTCTTCCCGCAGTGATTGAGGTTATAAGAGAAAAACGGCGAAGTAAAAAAGGAGTAATTATGGCAAACGCAAATGAGCAGGTTCAAAGGGTAATTGTTGTATCAGCTCCCAAAAGTATCGGTATTGCTATTATTCTGACGGTACTTTTTGGACCGTTAGGGATGTTCTATTCTACTATTATTGGTGCAATTATCATGACGATAATTTCGCTGATTGTGGCAATACTGACAGCAGGGCTTGGGTGGTTTTTGACTTTGCCTGTGTGTGTTATCTGGGGAGCACTTGCTGCTAATGCCCATAATAAAAAAAATGAATCCCGCACCTTCTAAATATCTAAAATTTATAGTATGAAATATTATGAAATTTAAAAAAAGAATTAAAGAAGATGCGGGATGAATGACACGCAAAAACAAACGCTATTAAAAGTTTCCCGCGATACGGTTAAGGCGGTTATTATTGGCGAGGCATTGCCCAAACCCAAATCGGGCGACCCTGAGCTAAATGCCCGTTGCGGCTGCTTTGTAACCTTAAAAAACCACGAGCAGTTGCGGGGCTGTATCGGACAATTCACCTCTGACAAGCCTTTGATTGAGCTGGTTGTTGAAATGGCAAAGGCCTCGGCAACCGGCGACCCTCGTTTCTTTGCCGACCCAATTACAGCCGATGAGCTGGAGCAGTTGGATATAGAAATCTCGGTGCTTTCGCCGTTGCAAAAGACAGATGACCCATTGAGTCTGCGTCTTGGAGTTGATGGTATCTATATAAAAAAAGGCTGCACCTCGGGATGCTTTCTGCCTCAGGTTGCCAGCGAGACAGGGTGGAGCAAAGAGGAATTTCTTTCATACTGCTGCGCTCACAAGGCGGGTTTGTCGGCTGATGCCTGGAAAAAGGCGGGGACGGAGGTGTATCTATTCACCGCTGAAGTATTCGGCTCGCCATTCAAAGACATACTAAACGGGAAAGCTCGGTTATGATAAGAAAACTTGCGTTGATTTGTATATTGGGCTTTGTTCCTGTCATCGGCTGCTCCGAGAGTAAGCCTCAAA
Source organism: Sedimentisphaerales bacterium (assembly GCA_049284355.1). Lineage (GTDB taxonomy): Bacteria > Planctomycetota > Phycisphaerae > Sedimentisphaerales > Anaerobacaceae > CAIYOL01. Next base: position 1,782 of record JBAPXT010000015.1, on the reverse strand, counting down.
TTGATTCCTCTAAAGTTCAGCGAATAGATACGCCTTCGGGGATGATGGAGTATTTGCACGGGCAAAAATTGCCGGTGCTGGAGTCCGTTGAGATTTGGCAAAACGAATATGGGCACGGCCTGAGACTTACTACCGCTCACTATGAGATACTTACCACGCTTTTGGAACCTTTGATGCTTTCACAGCTTCCCGGGTTTGTGGAATCGGCGTATCGTGGCTATAACAGTCAACTGCCTAAGCCGATTGAGACGACAACCAGGTTCACCATTTATCTTTTCGCCGAGCGCAAGCAGTGGGAGGATTTCACGAATAGTTTTGCAGGGCCGCAGGCGCCGCTGTACTGCAAAATAAAGTCCGGTGCGTATTACCTGAATGGTGCCTGCGTGGCATATAATATCGGCAGAGAGCGGACTTTTTCCGCGATTGGACACGAGGGCTGGCACCAGTTCAATAAGATGCATTTTAAGTTCCGTTTTCCGAGCTGGATTGATGAGGGCATCGCAATGCTCTTTGAGACCAGCAGACACGAGCAGGGCTTGTTTTATTTTGAGCCGGTTCAAAATATGAATCGATTGGCTACGTTGAAGCTGACATTGATGAAAAACAAGATGATACCGCTGAAAGAATTGATAGCTATGAACCCGGGGGAGGCACTTGTTACCAGCGATGATATTGTAATGGCCTTTTACAGTCAGGCCTATGCGTTGGTGCGGTTTCTGCGGGAAGATGGCTTAGGAAAACGGCTCGGCGATTATCATCAGTTGCTCGAGGATGGTCTGGAGGGCAGATGGCCGCTCGAAGAAAAAGCCAGGGAAATCGCAGCGGACAGAAATATCCCGCTGACCGTCTGGTGGAACCGGGCCGTCGGCACGAAACTATTCGAATATTATGTAAGCGGTAATTTTGACCAAATCGAAAAAGAGTATCTGACGTTCTGCAGGAAGATAGTTTACAACGTACATCTGCAAAATTGATTCTTTTTATTGATTGTTGATTATTTGAAAGAACTCAGAAACTTCATTTTGGCATCGGCGTCACCGAGGCGCCGACAGTTGTTAGCGGAAGCCGGCTATGAATTTACGGTTGTTCCGCCGGAGATTGATGAGTCAGCGTTTGAGAGTTCGGATGCCTGTAAGTACGCTAAGCAACGGGCGTTAGCGAAGGCAAGGGAAGTGGCGGATAGGTTTCCGGGTTGTTTAGTTATCGGCGCAGATACCGTTGTGGATTTTCAGGGGGAAATAATCGGCAAAGCTGCTGATGCAAAAGAGGCGGAAGTCCTTGTCAGAAAACTATTTAGCAAGCCGCATAAGGTGATAACCGGCGTTGCAATTGTCAGGGCATCTGACGGGGTGGAGATTGTTGAAAGCGAGAGCACGACCGTTTATCCTAACCGATTGACTGATAAGCAGATAGCAGAGCATATTAAAAGCGGAACGTGGCGGGATAAGGCGGGGGCCTATGGGATAAAAGAGGGCGGGGATGCGTTTGTTGAGAAAATAGAGGGAAGTTTGACAAATGTGATTGGGCTGCCGATGGAACTTTTGGGGCGGATGCTGAGACAATTTAGTCGCTAGTCGGTTGAGTCAAGCGAAGCCGGTTTGCCGAGACAAGCCGGCGGCCGGGTGCAAGATTCAATTTACGGAAGCGTGACCTGCGCAGTCTCGTCGAAGTCTGCGAACGCTACGCCGAAATCAACATCGCCGGAGATTGGGTCAATATTCGCGTTCTTTATTGTCAGTGTGAAAGAACACAGATTAAAGTTAAACGTGGCAGTGGCAGTAC
>JBAPXT010000014.1:0-4856 GCA_049284355.1 Sedimentisphaerales bacterium | reverse complement strand
CAGGCTAAGATGCCCAATTATGGGGCCGAAACCGCCGATTTCAAGAGGTTTCCTTCCCCCCTGGAAACCTCTTGAATCTCTCTTAACCTAAGATCTCAAACTGTGCCACTTTCGCTGACGTCAGACAATCTGTTCTTGTTACAATCTGGCCGGCACACACAGCTAAGTATTCAAGAAGAGCATATTCACGCGGCGTAAGAATAACAGGCTGGTTATTTCTATAAACCTGTTGTTTATTCAAATCGATTTTAAGGTCTTCTGTAGTTATGCAAGTGCGTTTTTGCTGATAATTTCGCCGGATTAATGCTCGAAGACGTGCCAAAAGCTCCTCGAAAGCAAAAGGCTTGACAAGATAGTCATCTGCACCTAAATCAAGGCCTTTGACCTTGTCCTCCAGCGTGTCCTTTGCAGTTAATATCAGGATATGGGTTTTATTCCCAGTGTTGCGCAGTTGCTTCAATATACTCAGGCCGTCAAGCCCGGGCAGCATTATGTCCAGAATTATCACATCATACTCATTGGATTTCGCGTACCATAATCCTTCCTTGCCATCTCCGGTAACATCAACGGCAAAACCGGTCTCTCGCAGCCCTTTTGTCAGCGATTTTTGTAGGGGCAGATAATCTTCTACAAGTAATATTCGCATAAAACAATCCAAAATAGAGACGCCGCCGATATAATATATGGTTTCATAAATTAACCGGCAAGACATTTTCCCGTAGCCGCCCGGGCGGCTGCAAAGTCCAGATTGTCGTATTTGCTTCTAATATTTCGCCGGACGTCGGTTTACTCGTGCGTGATATTTACCAGCTGGAGCCGTTCTGAACCACCTTTGACCATAACGGATAATGTAAAACCAACACCGGGGGCAAAGTATTTATGTTCCACGGTATCCGGTTCAAGTAAGCTATAGTCCTTCGTCTCGAGACAATGAGTAAAAGAGCCATAGGGAACAGTCGCCCTGGTGTTTACACTAAGGACCGTCGCTCGGTCTTCGGCCACGCCTGTGGCAAACTCCTGTTGGTATTTGTCGCCGGTGTGGGGATATGCCTCCATAACGATGCCGGGCTTTGCTCCATCGACGCCGGCCTTCCAGGACCCTTCGGTGCCGACCAATACGCCGTTCACATCATACTGCTTTGCATCCTCGCCGAAATACCATACGTTCCCAATGTTGTCCTGGGCGTAAAAGTCATTGGTGTCCTCAGACAGGACCCCATTAAGAAACACCCTGTCACGCACGATGGTGGTAGTAACACCTATTATCGTATTTGTATCGTGAGTAATGTTAACTTCGGCAGTCGTGGGTGTGCCTTCTGTCGTCCCCTCGTAGAAAAAGGTCGTGCCGGGAGTCAAAGGATAATATTGATTGTCAATCGTGGCGACAAAATCATTGGGGTCTACGTCTGCATCGTTATCATCGGCCGCATCGACCGTCCTGCTAAGGAACTCGCCGTTGGCGCCAACGAGAATTTCCACTTCGTTGCCGTCGAATATCCAATGAGCTTCATAAACTATTTTGACTTCCGTAATCTCATTCCCGTCGGCCTCTTTGAGAATTCTTTGCCGTGCATCCGCAAGAACGCTGCGCAACGAGATTGTCCCCGGTTCTTTCCTGGCCGCTGCCCCAACCGAAACTAAAGATGTGCCAAACATCCCCACAACCAAAACCACACCCATTAGCGAAAGTGATATACGTTTCATAATTCTCCATTCAAAATTGAATTGGCACATATCTATACACCTGAAAAAAAGGCCGCCGCTTTATATTTGGATATACCTCGATGGCGTCTGAACAGTTAAAAAATCAAACAACAGGAAATTTAATCTTTGTCTATTTCGTGTTCGTCCTTGTCGTCGTCATCTTTATCTTTTCCCTTGTTACATTCCTTTTTCTCGGCTTCCTGTTTTATAATTGTGCCGTCAGCAGCAACTTTAATCTCGATTTTTTCGCCGTCTTTGTTGTTGATTTTTGCTTCGTAGGTGGTTATAGGGACATCAAGCTTAACCAGCTTTAACTGGGCCTGCTCGACTGACTTTTCAGCCTTGCTTACTTTTGCATCGTGCGCCTTGAGAGTCTTGGCAACTGCAGCCGGCAGAGCATTAATGTCTTCAACTGTCTCGACTTCTGCAACCGTACCATCGACAGCAAGTTTTACCTCTGATTCCTTGTTGCCGTCTTTTACCTTAACTTCATACATTTTCATTTCTTCTTCCATCTTGCACTTCCCAATCACCGCATTTGGAAAAAGAGCCTTTACCGCCGCCTGTACTGCTGCTGAGAGCGAACATTCTTTTTCACCCTTCTCGGCGTAGGCTGCAGCGCACAACATTACTCCAGCTGTAATACACAATCCGATTACAATCCAGTTTTTCCTGACCATTTTAATTCTCCTTATAAAAAAGTATTGCCGTTACGCTGGCTGCCGCCACGGCAGCCGGAGCTGACACACCTGTGTCAAGGATGCCGATATACTATAAAAGCAATTATGAGAATATTATGAGAATACATAATTTTATCAAAATATAGATGCCTCTAAAAACCAGACCGCAACCACCCAAAATATCAATCGGTGTCTGAAAAAAGTCTGTGTTAACTTAGGCAACTTGCACCCCCAATATCCTCTTTCTGTACGCTAAACGCTGCACGCTGTTTTAAATGGTTTGCATTACCTACCATAAATTTTCCAATATTTGGGTATAGTTTGGGTATAGTTTTCGAACGTTCTTGTCCGTCCGTAGTCTCTGACGAAGGCGGATTCGAATATTCTTGTCCGCCTCAGGCGGATTCCAACGTTTCCCCCTAAACCCCTGTCTCGCCGTAGCTTTAGCGAAGGCGGATGCGCCGTTACCCTATTTCAACGCATTTTACGAAAATTTTTGCGCGTTTTTCATCTTCCCTATTTTACCCAAATCCCCCATTTTAACATCCCGCGATTTTCTCTTTTAATGCCCTGCACGCCTCTGCCGGGTCGTCGGCTTCAGCCACCGCCGAGCAGACGGCTATCGTCTTCGCCCCCGCTTTTAAAACATCTTCGACATTGCCGAGCGTTATCCCGCCGATAGCGACGTGCCCGATTCCGGTACCGTAAAGTCTTTCCACGCCTTGTCTTACATAATCGAGCCCGACCGGCTCGGCGGTCGGCTTTGTGCCGGTGGAAAAGACAGGGCCTAAGCTTACATAAGTGGGAAGCTCCTCGCAGGCAACACGGAGCTGCTCGATGGAATGAGTGCTTTTGCCGATGATTAAAGGTGCCAACTGCAGTTTGCGAGCATATTCGATAGGCAAATCATTTTGGCCGAGATGCACGCCGTCCGCCCCGGCGGCAACTGCGATATCGACCCTGTCGTTTATTATACTCAACACGCCGGCATCCTTGCAAACCTTGACGAATTCAAGGGTAAGGGCAAAAAGCTTATCGTCGTCAATGTCCTTTGCCCGCAATTGAATGCAGTCTGCCCCGCCGGCAAGACAGTGGCCAGTTAAAGAAAACACATCAGCAGGCAGACTGCTGCTGATTATTACATATAATCTAACGGACTTGAATTTTTCAGCTGTATCGCTGAAAAGAACGATGTCCTTCTCAAGCGTATAAGCGGAGAACCGCAGTTTTTCGATTGTTTGGGCTACCGAAGGATTGAGCGTCTGAGTCATCTCAGCAAGGGTCCGCAGCGATTCGGTAAGGCGTTTGCAGCCGGCGGTAAAACAATCTCTTAAGCTGTTGCGTTGAAGCTGGTTATCGACCGTTTTACCTGCACCCACATCGGCGGGGGTGTCTCTGCTGGCTATAAGCAGGGCGGCATCGAGTTTGCCGAGACAGGCTGAAAGCTCATGGCGAAGCTGTTTGGTGCGGGTGGTTAAAAGGGCGGAATTGAGGTAAAAACGGCAGAATTCCTCTATTACGCGAAACGCTTCGCGGGCACGATTGAAATTGGCATCGATAATTCTATAAACAGCACGGGTCATACAAGGCCGATTATACGGTTTTAAATCAACCTTGAGTAGCGAAAACAAAAGCGAGCAGAGGTAAAAATGGCCTCTCCAGCCTTAAGGGAGGAGTAGGATTTGGCTGGAGAGGTGCAACACGTGTAAGTGAGCATATATTAAGTGCATCCAAGGCGGCGGATTGTTACAGGTTTTTTTGAGAATTTCATAAATTTTCTGAAAAAAGACACAGAGAAAATTAGCCTCTGCTCCCGCAAAGAGTTTAGCTGCGGCTTTTCAGTACTCTTTAAAATCCCGCATCCAGAGCGGCCAGTCGGTCGGCTGAACGCCGCCGCATTTGGTCCACGGGCCGCAGGTGTCGAACTTCCTATGCCACTTCAGGGTCCATAGTTCTTTAAGGCCTACTTTTCTGGCGGAGAAATCCAAAAAAAGCATGTTTGTACAACCGTTTTTATGCCAATTTCTGCAGAGCCTCGACATCATCATCTCATCGCCGCCCAGCCACGGCTCATCCTCAAATTCAGGAGGGGGATTGGTCTCTCTCGGCCAGGTATCAATCCAAGGCTCATCGAAGAGCAAAGGAACATCTGCTGCGCCTCGAACATTTGGAGTTCTCCAATTGTTCGTCGAGCCACCATATATTGTGAGACTTACATTTTCCACCCAGCCATTTATGCCGTAGCTGCCGTAATCTGGGCAAGGACGGCTAGGAGTGGGAAAAGCCCAGCACATATTCCATACGTTAGCACCATCAGGGTTCGCATAGAGAGGGCAACAGCGTATTTTCATATCATTATTATAGTACGGCCGTGTCGCATCCATCCACCACTGACTATACATCTCGGTACCCTGCCAACCTTTCTCGAAGAAGCCATTGTTGTCTGCGACGAAGGCCTGGAAAATCTGGCCC
>JBAPXT010000013.1:0-34045 GCA_049284355.1 Sedimentisphaerales bacterium | reverse complement strand
GCTATTCGACGGGTGCAGTCAGCGGTTCTTGGGGGGTTGGCGGGTTGGTGGGGTATAAAAGCTCAACATATCCGCCGGGCAGTATCAGCGGCTGTTATTTTCTTATCACCAGCGGGCCGGATAACGGATACGGTGAGCCACTGACGGATGAGCAGATGAAACAACAGGGGAGTTTTGTGGGGTGGGATTTTGTTGGTGAAACGGCAAATGGCACGGAAGATATCTGGCGGATGTGTATAGACGGAGTAAACTATCCGCTTCTGTGGTGGCAGTTTAACACGGCAGATTTCACCTGTCCGGATGGGGTTGACTTCATAGACTTTGCGATTCTGGCCAACGCATGGCTAAGCAACCCCACTCAGGTCAACTGGAATCCTCGTTGTGATATTGCTGAGCCACCGGACAACGTTATTGATACCTTAGACCTTGCGATATTCACACAACACTGGCTTGAATAGCTTTGAGAATTTACAATGTTCTATTGACTATTTATGATTGAGGGGTGGAGATTCGTCACTTCATTAAGAATGACAATCCTAATTTTTGGGTTTTGACTTTTTGGCCAATTCGGTTACGATATTGGTCAAATGAAAAAGATTCTTGCAGACAGGACAAGTAAGATAGACGCAAGCGGGATACTTACATTTACTATTTATTATTTATTATTTACTATTGTTTTATGAAAAAGATTATCGCGGATAGAGTAAAACTTATCGATGCCAGTGGCATAAGAAAAGTTTTTGCATTGGGTGAGAAGATGAAGGACCCGGTGAATTTTTCGATTGGTCAGCCGGACTTCGATGTGCCCGGGCCATTAAAAGAAGAGGCGATAAAGGCAATCAAGGCAGGGGGGAACAAATATTCGCAAACGGCAGGGGACACAGTTCTAAAAGATAAAATCGCCGGATTAGTAAAAGAAGAGTTCGGGTGGGCAAATCCGGCGGTCTTAGTTACAAGCGGGGTGAGCGGGGGGCTGCTGTTGGCGTTTATGGCGTTAGTCAATCCCGGCGATGAGGTGATTATACCGGACCCATATTTTGTGATGTATAAGCACTTAGTTAATATGTTAGGCGGTAAGTGCGTTTTTGTCGACAGTTATCCGAGCTTTGAGCTTCCGGTAGAGAAGATAAGCAGGGCGATAACGGGTAAAACCAAGATGATTATAGTCAATTCGCCGTGCAATCCGACCGGCGTAGTATATTCGGAAGAGCAGATAAAGGCACTTGCAAGAATAGCAGCAGAAAAAGATATACTTGTTATAACCGATGAGATATACGAGAAGTTCTGCTACGAAGGGGAGTGCCCAAGTATAGCCAATTACTACAAAAAAATTCTTCTGCTTCGAGGTTTCAGTAAGTCTTATGCAATGGCGGGGTGGAGGTTAGGATTTGCTGCGGCAGACGAATCCCTCAAAGACGTAATAGAACAGATGACCAAAATACAGCAATACACGTTTGTCTGTGCGCCGAGTCCATTTCAGAAGGCAGCGATAGCGGCACTGGATTATGACGTGAGCGATTTTGTGAGGGCGTATCGGAAGAAAAGAGACCTTATCTACGAGGGACTGAAAGACAAATTCGAATTGATTAAGCCGGGCGGGGCGTTTTACGCGTTTGTCAAGGCACCGGCAGGGGGGGCAACGAAGTTTGTGGAAAAGGCAATCGCCAATAACGTGCTTATTATACCGGGTAATGTATTCAGCGAAAAAGACACGCACTTCCGGATAAGTTACGCAACGAGTGATAAGAAAATCGAGCAGGGCGTAGAGATTTTGCGCAGATTAGTGCAAGATTAAAAAGTATATATTGCAAGAGCAGGGGGGTGGGGGTAGAATTTAGAGATATGAAGAGCACATTTCGGAAATTAACAGTTGTTTTGTTAGCCCTGATTTTATTTCAAACTTCGTTTGGGGTAGATGAGCAGAATAGTTTTTCGACGCAAGGGCGAACGGTCAAGGCGGCGGTAATTGTCTGCAAGGGGATGATTGACGAGGGGCTGTATAAGTCGATTCAGCGAAGGACGCAAATCGCACTCGATGCAGGAGCAGAGTATCTAATATACGAAATAAGCACATACGGGGGACTTCTGGAATCAGGTGACGATATATCAAAATACTTTATACTCGATGTCGCTAAAAAAGCGCACACTGTTGCCTACATAACGACCGAGGCGATATCGGCTGGGGCGATGATAAGTGTTTCCTGCCAGGACATTATAATGCGTGAGAACACCACCATAGGCGATTGTGCCCCCATTCAGATTGGGGCCAAACTTGAAGGAGTCGAGCGTGAGAAAACCGAGAGCTTTACGCGTGCGGCTTTTATGCGGGCCGCTGAGGCAAACGGCTATCCTCCGGCGATACTGAAGGCGATGGTCAGTATGCAAATAGAAGTTTACAAAATACAAAATCTGAAAACCGGCAAATATGAATTTTTCGAAGCTGAGCAAATACCCAAAGAGCAAAAGGAAAAGGAATATGACATTAAAAACAAGGTGCTGATTGATAGTGATAAGGAACTTTTAACGCTGACGGCCTCGAAAGCTGTTGAGTATGGCGTAGCAAGGGCACAGGTTAAAAGCTTAGCAGGTGCCCTTGACTTTTTGGCGAAACGGGACGGCGTGACATTTGCCGGTGAGCCGATGGTGCTTAAGATGCTATGGTCGGAGGAGATGGTGCGATGGGTAAATTCGCCGGCGGTGATGGGCGTGCTTATTATGCTGGCTTTGCTGGGGGTTTATATTGAGTTTCAAAAACCGGGTCTTATGTTGCCTGCACTGGTGTCGGCAGTGTGTTTTGTTATCATAATCGGCAGCAAATACCTCATCGGATTAGCCAACTGGGTGGAAATATTAATATTCATCATAGGCGTACTTTTGGTGATGGTAGAAATTTTTGTCCTGCCTGGCTTCGGCATCGCGGGCATTTTGGGGGTAATGTGCATATTAGTCGGATTATTCGGTATGCTTATCAAAAATCCGCCTGACAAGGCACCTTGGCCGCAAACTCCGCTTGACTGGCAATTATTTACAAGCGAGGTCTGGGGACTATTGTTCGGTTTCATGGGATTTATTCTGCTTGCGCTTCTGCTGCCAAAATACCTGCCGAAGATACCCGTGGTGAGACGGCTGGTTTTGAAGCCGCCGGATGCGACTGTGGTGCAGGCTTCGGCGGCGATTGCGGGGCAGTCGATGGAGTCTTTTGTGCAGCCGGCGATTCAGGCGGGCGTGAAGGGAGTTACTATCAGTCAACTTCGGCCTGCGGGCAAGGCAAATTTCGGCGGGCGACGGTTCGACGTGGTTTCCCGCGGTGAACTTATCGAGGCAAACAGAGAGATTGTGGTTGTGCTCGTTGAAGGAAATCGTATAGTAGTAAGGGAAACATTTAATACCGGAAACGCAGTTTAAGAGGGTGGTTTTAAGGAGCGCGTTTTGATATACGTGATAATATTACTTCTGGTGGGGATAATACTGGTAATTCTCGAAACGCTTTTGCCATCTGGGGGTATACTTGGTATATTGGCCACTGCTTGCCTAATCGGGGCTATTGCTCTTGGTTTTATGCAAAGTCAGACAACGGGATGGCTTATTTTGCTTGCGATTCTTATTTTTGTGCCGATATTAGTTTTATTAGGGCTGAAGGCGCTTCCAAGCACGCCGTTCGGACGGAAGATGATACTGGCAAAACATCAGCAGGACGAGGATTCACGCGGAAGGGCGGGAGTTGATGACGAAAACTTCGAATTACTTAAGGGTAAAAGCGGGATAACTATCACGGCGCTGCGGCCCAGCGGGAATGCAGAGATAGACGGCAAAAGATACAGCGTGGTCTCCGAGAGCGAGATGATAGAGCCATCGGTGGAGATTGTCGTCAAAGATGTAGAAGGAAACAATATAGTTGTAGGCAGGAAAAATGTGTAAATATTAACCGTAGTTTTTTGTGAACTTATTTTAGGAGCATATTGCAATGGGAGTAATTTTGGCAGCGAATACGGGCCTGATAGTAGTGGGGGCTATAGCGGGCATACTCGGATTAATTGTCGTGTTTATTTTTATAAGTTTCATCAAACTCTGGGTCCAGGCACTTTTCAGCGGGGCGAGGGTAAGCATTTTCGATTTGATAGGAATGTCTCTGCGAGGCGTTCCGCGTGACGAGATAGTTCGTGCGAGGATTGCCGCTGTTCAGGCCGGCATTGCCGATTTGGACACGCGGCAGCTTGAAAGTGTATGGCTTGTAGGGAAGAACAGATTTCCGCGCAAGAGCCACGCCGAAAGTGAGGGGGAAGGGCAACAACATATCCGTGAGCAATGGCAGCAGGAGAGAGTGGAGCAGGAAAAGCGTTTCTGGTCGTCCTATCAGGGCGATGTAATGACGTGTATCAATGCACTGATTATCGCACACAAGGCGGATTTGCCGGTCACCTTTGCGCAGCTACAGGCACACCATTTTGCCGGCGGCTACGTAATGGACGTTGTTCATTCGATGGTGGCGGCGCAACGGGCGAAGATACCGCTTACGTTCGAAGTTGCGCGTGCCATCGACCTTGCAGGCAGAGACATACTGCGGGCTGTGGAGACTACGGTTGCTCCGAAAATCATAGATTGTCCATTAGATAAATCTTCGCTGCTCGACGCAGTCGCCAAAGACGGCATCAGGATGCTGGTGCGTGCCCGCGTTACAGTTAGGTCGAACATAAATCAATTAGTTCGAGGCGCTACCGATGAAACTATTATCGCCAGGGTCGGCCAGGGTATTGTCAGCGCTATCGGTTCGGCGGAGACTTATAAGTTAGTACTGGAACACCCGGACCGCATTTCCCGAAAGGTGCTTGAGAGCGGGCTTGACGCCCAGACCGCATTCGAGATAGTTTCGATAGATATTGCGGACGTCAGTGTCGCCGGCGTGAGCACTAAAGATACAGAGGTGGCCAATGTGGGCGCTAAACTTGAGACCGAACGAGCCGAGGCGGACAAACGTATGCGACAGGCAGAAGCTGAAGGGCGACGAGCAATGGCGGTGGCCCGTGAGCAGGAAATGAAGGCGCTGGTCGTGGAGAACGAAGCCAAGGTGAGAGAAAACGAGGCAAAAGTGCCGTTGGCTATGGCGGAGGCATTCCAGAAAGGCAATCTCGGCATTATGGACTACTACCGATTTAAAAACATTATGGCTGATACCGAGATGCGGGATTCTATCGCAAAGCCGAAGAAGCATGAGTAAAGTATGAACTACTGGTCGGCACAACTTTTATCCGCCTTAGGCGGACAAGTTCTGGCTGCTCGAAACAGCAACGAAGATGGCGGCTGGATGCAAGTAATCGTTTTTGTGGTAGTGGCGATTTTCTATGCGGTCGGCAGCATAGTCAAGGCAAGAGCAAATAAAACCGCACCAAGGGTGAAGGAGCAAACACGCCATAAGCCGGCACATAAACAGCCTGATGGCACCATAGAAATACAACTGCTTAAGCATCTTTGGCGTCCTGAAAGGCCTACCCCAGGCAGTCAACGCCGCCCGCAAGTGGTCAGGCCACAGGTCCAGCCGTCAGGCAGAAAGGTTGCCCGTCCGGCTACGGCACGCTCCGCCGTGACGAGTCCCCAGCCAGCAGGCATGGCGATGCTTGAGCCACAAATGGTTAAGCCACAGATTCAGCCGAAGGTTGAAGTTGCTGCGGCGGCAGAAACGCCACGGACAGAGTATCTGGCTGGAATTTTGTCTGATTACGACGACCCTGAGAAATTACGAAGGGCGATTCTGCATTACGAAATATTAGGCAAACCTTTATCACTGCGAGACCCATCATCAGAACATATCATCGGATTTTAACTCTTACAACACAACCAATGGAGTAAACATAGCAGGATATATTGGAATTGATTGCACCTATAACGAAAATGGGTTGGGATAAGATAAAGCAGATCTGCTCTTTAATTGGTGGGGTGATATTGTGCATATATAGTATGATACCTTTTTTTGCAGCAATTTTATTAGGTTTATCTCTTTCAATAATACCTACAAAGAACTTTATGTTCTTTTCATCCAACGGTGGTAGCTTTGGCCTTCGGAGATTATTAGTTATTTCTCAGTAAATAGAGAAATAAACACGACACTACTTGGGTCTTTATTGGTGGCAACCTTTTACACTGTTCAGAAGGTGATAATTATTTTTTATCTTCCTCCGCCTAGTTATTGGTGGTTATTAGAAATAGTTCTTGAAGTAGTATTTCTGTTAGGTTTTGCCACTTTGGGAGCTTGGCTTATTGCAAGGAGACGCTGTTTAAGACTACAAAAGGGGCCTAAGATAGTTTAAGAGCATGATGTTTTTTTCTGGTGAAAAGTCGAGGATTTGATTTTTGGGTAATAAACAACGTCCCATAATATATGTTATGTTTCATTGGGCTTGATTTTGAGCCAAATAGCTGGATTGCGTGTTTTGAGCCTTTTGACGTGTTTTATTCACTTCTTTTCTATAGTTGATTATTGAGCGCCTGTGCGGCTGTATCCGAAAGGTTATCCCACATGGCAGCTGCCCTGTCTAACAGCCCCAAATTTTGAAGGACCACTGAAATGTTAACCGTTGCATCGGCGCAGGTGAAATTATCATTCAGTGACTGGTTGAAATTAATCAGCGATGATGCAAACTTGAGCCTGTCACAATAAAGCAAGGCCACTTTATAGTGCAGTTCGAGCGTATCCTTATTAAGGCAATCAGGGCCAATCAACTGGTCCAGTGCAGCCTGCTTTTGGTTCGTTTCAAATAGACAAACCGCCAGTTTGCTCCTGGCCCTGGCATAGGTCGGATTGAGCTCCAAAGCGGTCAGCAGTAATTTGACGGCCTCGTCCGTCCTTCCGACGCTCATCATTAAGACGCCAAGCCTATAGTGCAAATCGGGATTTTGCGGCCTATTAGCGATTTGTTGCTGATGGATGGCAATCACATCCTCAATCAGGTTGATTGAGTCGTTTTCGAGCAGGTTGATTGAGCCATCCTCATCGTGAGATTCCGGATTTATGACAAAGTCTGTTTTGAACTGCAGGGTGGCTGTTTCGGCAAGCAACAAGGAGCTATTGGCGTCAATTGCCGCAGCCAGCGATAATGTCGTCAGGGCACCTGAGACGTCGCCGGCTAATTTCTGGGCGATTGCAAGTCCGATATACGCATCAACTATCTGGTCATTTATCTCGACGGCCCTGTTAAATTGCTGGGCGGCTAGACGCTCGGCGTTCGTTTGCAAGTAATGTGTCCCAAGCTTTATAGTCGCATCCAGAAAACCAGGGCAAAGGCGAACCGCTTCCTCATACCGCGAAACAGCCTCTGACGTAGCGCCCAACATACTAAGCACGTCAGCGTACTTAACAATCAAATCTGCCCTATCGGGCTGTGTTTCCAGCGAATCTTCAAGCCGCTCGGCTGCCTCCTGAAGCTCGCCATCGGCAATGAGCTGGTCTAAATCATCGTCTTCAGCGTGAAAATTATCCGGATGTATTAAAATTGCGGTGTTGAACGTTTCGATAGCCTTTATATATTTGGCGCCAGCGATATATAAATGGCCAAGCGCCAACAATGTCAGCAGGTCATCTGGATATTCGCTTCTTAACAGCTCATATTCGGCGATGGTTTTTTCCAACTGGCCGTTTTTGAAATAAATGGCGGCCAGCCGCTGCCGAGGAAGCTGCAAATAGTTTTTAAACTTCAGACAATCCTGATAAAATTCGACGGCTTCCGCCTCTTTTCCGAGACGTTCGTAACAGTGCCCCAGAGCATAAAGAGCCATCGTATTGTTCGGCTGATGCATATAGACCGAGTTTAATTCTTCGATGGCGCTATCCAGCCGGTTTTCATCCAGACACATTGCCGCCGATGCTAATCGGCCGCGTATGCAGGTGGGATTTTCAAAGAGATATAGTCTTAACTGTTCGCGGGCCGTTTCTACTTTTCTATCGCCCATCAGGGCAATGACTTTGTTTAATTGCTGCAATTGTGCAGATTCGCCCTCGTCCGTTAGAAGCTCGACTTCATTCAGCCAGTGCCAAATCAAATCGGCTGTATCGAACGTCATCCCCCTGCCGAGAATTTCCAGTAATCTACTCATACACCCTTCTCGCCAAATAGCACGGAGAACTTGAGACTAATGCTCTCGTGCTCTCCTCAGCGAATATCGACTATTGCACTGCGATTGTTAATCAGGGTTTTGCCTAATTAGTTGTCTGGACGTCCGTTTTTGACGGCATATATGGCGATTGTGTGTGATGTAGGGGTTATTGGGGCTCTAAAGGCGGATTTGCGGACTTTACCCCCCTGTTGTTTAAAAAGGAGCCCGCAAAATCCTTAAAGGCCGCAAATTCGAATCTACTCTGAATTCAATTTTGCTACTTGAGCCTGTCTTTCTATCTCGCTTAGATATGCTAATGTGCGTTCAAGCTTGTCGGTTATATGCTTCAGCTTCAGCATTATTTTAACCCGTGTTATAAGCTCCAGCTTATTCACAGGCTTGCTTAGAAAATCATCCGTGCCGGAATCGATGCCGCGTTCAATATCGCCAAATTCATTGAGAGCTGTTACCATTATCACAGGAATGTCACTGGTTCGTGGGTCGTTTTTTATTCTCTTACAGACCTCAAACCCGCTCATTTTAGGCATCATCACATCCAGTAAGACCAAATCAGGGTGGCTGGCGTTTATAATCTCCAGAGCCTGCGGGCCATCATTGGCGGGGATTGTTTTGCAGTCTATATCCTCGAGATAGGCCTGTAATAGTTCAAGGTTCTGCTGATTGTCGTCAACAACCAGCACTACCGGCGTTTTCTCCTTCTCTTTTCCTGGCTTTACTGGATTCATAAGAAGCTGCTCCTATTTTTATTAGCGTATAGTTTTGTATTAGTCGGCCAGAGCTTTTAAGATTGCCGTGCAAAAGGCTGGCAGGTCGTCCGGCTTGCGGGACGTAATCAGGTTGCCGTCCACAACGCACTCGGCATCCACATATTCAGCACCGGCGTTTTTAATGTCATCTTTAATTGCCATAAAACAGGTCGCTTTCCTGCCTTTGTAGATTTTTGTGCTGCACAGCAGCCAGCCGCCGTGACAGATAGCAGCTATAACTTTGCCGGCATTTACCATATTGTTTGCGAATTTTATAACATCGTCGCATCTGCGCATAAAATCGGGAGCAAATCCGCCGGGCACAATCATACAATCATAATCGCCTGCCCCGGCTTTGCCGGCTGCAACGTTCGAGACGCAGGGATACCCCTCTTTCGAATGGTATTCTTTTTTCGCCTCCGCCGCTATGAAATCGACCTTGAACCCCCCTTCTCTGAGCCGATAATAGGGATACCAGACTTCGAGAACCTGGTACATTTCGTCAACCATAATAGCTATTTTCTTCGCCACCATTTTTAACTCTCCGAAACTATCCCTGCGATTAAACCGTCTGAACGATGATATGTCAACACTTTTGGTCATAGTTTTCTGGTTGACAGAGACTACTCTTGTAACTAATTAAGGCTAAATCGGCATCGGCCAACGTGGCTGCTGACGGCAGGTGCACGTAAGGAAAAAGAGATGAATGAAGCAAACTTACTTTTTAAGGCGTACTACGAAGCCCTGTATGAGCAGTTAGAAGCCAATGGGGAACTTTTGGCAACAAGGATAGAAAAGCTGCTGAGGGAGGAGATTATGAAGCGCGGGTTTGAGAACTTTGATGAGGAGAAATATAATGCATATCGGGATGCGTGCTTAGCTTTTGTGGATGAGCGGATGGAAACCTACAATCCAATTGGGGTCCAATATACCTTCGACCGTATCAGGACGCAGGAGGCCATTGAATTGGAACTGCAGCTTAACTGGTATGACAGCCAGACAGAATTTGAGGCTTTGATAGAAGCTGTGCGTGCCAAAGCAGAAGTTGAGATGACGGAAGAGAGAATGCAAAAACTGGCTGATGAGCTAATCAAGGAGGTCGGAGCTTTCCCGGACAGGAGTATTATATCTGCTTACGAGGCCAAACCTGCTCTCTCGGGAAGCTGCCGGATTATGTGGTATCACGAGCAATCGAAGAAACCATGAGGTGAAAACATATAGCTGAATCCATAAATAATAAGGGCTGCAAGTCCAATACTTATAGCCCTTTATTCAATAAACAAGACTTTTTTATTTTTTGCGGTTTATCAGTAGCACCAATCCGCCAAGGCCAAGCAATAAGTCGTCGGCTCCGGAACCACTTGGTGAACGACCACAGAGTTGTATATGACACCTTCCCAAGCTGCATCGTACGGGTCGATTTCCAGCAGGAGAATTTCTACTTTATTTTCCTTTCTTAAAGTCAAAAGTGCTTTAACACCTAATCCTTCCGTATCAGGTGTTAAATCCATTGTCAGCCTACTTCAAAATTAACGCTCTTTTTCTAAAAACAGACAAACTCGCCATCCCGATGGCAACAAGTAGAAATGCGCCAGGCACCGGAACAGTCGTGGGAACATTTATGGTCTCCGCGACGCTAATCGTCACCGCACCGCCTATGGCCAAGGCCCGGCCATCCAAGGTGCCGCCGCCAAAGCCAATGCTCTGGTCCGCGAGAATGTTTCCAGCGAAGGTGTTGGTGGCACCAAGGGTCGCGGAGGTGCCGACCTGCCAGAACACATTGTTGGCCGACGCGCCATTAATCAAGGCCACCGTGGCGCTGGCGGGCGTTATCAGGGTGCTGCCGATCTGGAAGATCCACTGCGAGCTGGGATCTCCTAAAGCGTTCAGCGTCAGAGTGGTGCCGGCCGTCGCCCAAGGCGCAGCCACAGCATAGGTGTAAACTCCCGGAGTGAGGATCGCTCCGCCCAGGTCCGCAGGTCCGAGCACGCCGCCCGGAGCGGTCTGCGCTGCAGCGTATGCGGCAATCGCGTCATCGTGGACTTGGGACGCGGCTGTACCTGTGTAGATATTTCCGTTCACGATCCCAGGACCCCCATCGATCGGACCAAAGCCGGTAATCGCGGTACCCGGCGAGACACCGAGGTCTCCGTTGATCACGGATGGGCCGGTATTAGTCACCGTCGAGGCACCCAGAACCGCAAAGTTCTGCGCCGAGCCCAGAGATGGCCCGGCCAATCCTGTGGATGAGCCATAAAGAAGCATGGCGAATGCTACGAGAATCAAGTACTTGTTTTTCATTTTAAAACCTTCCCTTCTTAAGTTTTAAGACAGGCGCCCAGTTGACCGAAATTCCCATTCCTGCGCTGGCTGCCGAAGTCACAGTAAGAACCAGCATAAAAATCAGCAACTTTTTCATTATCTCTCCTCTCAAAAATTACGGCGCACTATAGGCGCACAGAAACTGCTTTAAAGTGTATTGAGACTTAAAGAATTGGATACCCCTGCTTCTCATACCTCTCTCTCGACTGAAAAAAGGTTCGAAAATCAATTGTCCCCATTGTATTCTCTTCGAGTTGAGAGTCAAGTTAAAAATGGTGAAATGGTCAAAAAATAAAAAAGCAGTAAGATAAGCGAAATGGCGTTTTTGGGCAAAAAATGAGGCGTCTTAGCTATGGTTGATGGTATCAGCGGGCTTCTGAAGGCCAATATTCGGCTGGTTTGGCGTACTTTTGCCCTTGATGAAATAGAAATTGCGGCTATAATTCAGGCAACTTGTATTGCAGTTGGGGCTCGTAGCTCAGCGGTAGAGCAGTGGACTCATAATCCATTGGTCCAAGGTTCAAATCCTTGCGGGCCCAGTTTTAGTTTATAGTTCGTAGTTTTTAGTTTTGAGTTAATGAAGACTAATATTGGGCGATTAGCTCAGCTGGTAGAGCAGCTGACTCTTAATCAGCGGGTCACAGGTTCGATTCCTGTATCGCCCATTATCATTTTGGCTTTTGCCAGATGGTGATATTCTGTCCCTCCCCCCCCTACTTCGCTGCTGCTGTATCGCCCACCGGCACACTCGGCTCCCACTGCACCTTAGCCGCTCCTAAAAGCATTCCCGTTGCGTACGCCAGGTCAATCTGCGATATCTGGTATTCCGTCAGAGATGTTATCTCAGAGCTCTGGGCGTTTGCAAATTTTGCCTGTGCATCAAGCACGTCGGTCGATGTCCGAAGTCCGACTTCAAATTGTCTCTTCTCGGCTTCATACAATCTGCCGGCAAGAATTGCGTTCTGTCTGCTGGCAAGGATGCTCTGCCAGTTCGCATCCAACTGGTCAACAGCGGCCAGCACCTCTTTTTCTATCAGAGTCCTGCGGTTTTCCTTACTGATCAACCTTTGTTTTCGCTGGTAAAACGCCTGTAGGAGGCGACTCTTAGCCGCCTCGTTGCCCAAAGGCACCACGACACGCAAGCCAGCAATAGTATCCGTAAAATTCCTGTCGCCCATCATATCGTATGCATCGCTTCTTACAGCCCCCAGACCGTTGAGTCTATACGTATAATCGAGCGTAACAAGCGGCAGCGCCTGGTTCTTGTAATAATCGACGGAGCTGATGTCCTGTGCAATCTGAAGCTCGAGCTCGAGCATCTCCATTCGATTGTACACGGCCATAGTCGTCAACCGCTGTCTGTTAAGCTCATAGAGCACAGGATCCGGCCCGGTCGTCGGTATGAGCACGGTCGGGGTATCCATCGTCAGTCCCGATTCGTTCATTATCTGTTTCAGCTCGCGTTCCCTGTTTCGCAGCTCATTTTCTGCTATGATGATATTTTGCAGCCGCTCGGCGACCCCCGCTTCGGAACGAACGACCTCGACCTCCGCTTTTTCACCCAATTCGACCATTCGCCGTGTCTGTTTGAGCTGGGCCTGCGCAAGCTCATATTCCTCTTGCCTGACCTGGAGCTCTCGTCTTGCCGCATAAAGCCGCCAGTACCCGCGGTCGGCGTCGGCAAGAACCCGTATCATCTCAAGCTTCGTCTGCGCATCGGTTATCTGTCTCTGGTATTCCAGTATCCTTATCGAATGTGTGTTTGCCCTTTTGCCCGCACCCTGCAATAGTGGCTGGCTTATCGAAAGGGTACTCTTGGCAGTATAGCTTACCGGCAGGACCGGATTGAAATTCGTACTCGTTCGGTTGTCGGCAACGTCGAATGTCACCGTCCCCCCTGTCCGAAGCGGGACTTTAACCCCAAGGTCAACATCGCCGCTTTTGTATGCCGAGGCCTGGCTAACCAGCACAGAACTGGGCTGTTTTACGTCACTGTAAGAGAGGTTCGAGAAAAACGCCCACTCGAACTTCGCCTCTTCTGCGTTAACCTGTTGGGCCGCTATCGCCGGCGCTATCAACTGGACCTTCAAATCCAGATTGTTCGCAAGCGTCATCGCCCTGCACTGCTCTATGCTCAGCTTAATCTCGCTCGGGGCCGGTTTGTTCGTTTCAGCGGGCTTGTTCACATCGGCCTTTGGCTCCAGTTTTAGTGTCTGTATCTCCCGCGTCTGCTCCGGCGTTGTCTTTATAGCGTAAAACTGCTCTTCGCTGGCAAACTCCTCGCATCCTGCCAGAAAAACCGATACACCCATCGTAATCGCAAAAATAAGACTTTTCACCACCACTGTCCTACTCATGTCTCAACGCCTCAATCGGGTCTAACCTTGCTGCCTTTATCGCCGGAAACATCCCGAAAACTATACCTACCGTCCCGCAGAAACAAAACGACAACACCACAGCCCACAATGGTATCTGGGCCATATTCAGCACCTTGTTCAGCGAACAAATCCCTATAGTCAGCAATTTGCCAACGCCAAGCCCGATCACGCCACCCAGAAAACTCAAAATAACCGCTTCTACCAGAAACTGCGTGAGTATCGCGCTCCTGCGCGCGCCGACCGCCTTGCGCAACCCTATCTCCCTTGTCCTTTCAGATACCGACACCAGCATAATGTTCATAATCCCAACGCCACCGACCAGAAGAGATATTCCCACAACCCCGCTGGCCACCAGCGTTATCGCCAAAGCCACCTGGTTGAATTGCTTGAGCACCCCCTGAAGCGACTCCACTCTAAAAGTGTCAGGCTCACCGGGACTTAGCCGCCGTGAATGACGAAGAAAGAATCCTATCTCAGCCACCGCCTCGTCCGAAAGTTCCGTCAACTTGCTCGCAGCCATTGCATAGATAAATGGTTCTGCCATCATCTTCAGTACCGTCTTGAATGGAATATACATCTCAAGATTTTCCTGTCCCCCGCCGCCTCCTATTACTGCAAAGTCCGCCCGACGGTCTATCACACCTATTATCAGGTAACTTTTGCCGCCCATAATCACCATCTGCCCCGCGCAGTCACGGTCCAGTCCGAGTTTGTCCCGCAGCACCGCGTCTATTATGCAAACCTGCCGTCCTTCCGCTTCGTCAAGCTTCGAAAAAGGCCTTCCAAACAGCATCGGCCTGTTCTCTATCTGGCACCAGTCAGGCTCGACCCCGGTGATGTTGACTCCCTCAACTGATTTCTCTCCGTACCGAACCACGTAACGCTGTCCCTGCGGTGCCACTCGCGAAAACTTCTCCACCGACGGACAATGCTCCAATAGCCCGTCGAATTCCTTCGACTTGAACCTCAGGGCCCACCAGTCGATGCTCCGTTTCGGTCCCGTCTCCGGCCGGCTGTGAGATATGTAAATACTCTTTGCTCCGAACGTCGAAAAATCCGAAAGGACTTTCGCTTTCAATCCAGTCAATGATGCTATCACCGCCGTCACTGACGCCACACCTATCACTATGCCGGTCGTTGTCAGGATGCTTCTGGTCTTCTTGGCCCATATTTGCCAAATTGCCAGATATGTGCTCTGGTATATCAACCGCAGGAAAACTAATGGAGCGGCCAAAAGCGATCTCATACCCCGCCCCCTTTCATCTTGCTGCCCACATTACCGTTCCGTATCCCGTCCTCCTCTATCGACATATCGCTGTAAATCTTTCCATCCTCCATCCGTATTATCCGCCTGGTGTGCCGTGCCACGTCCTCCTCGTGCGTAACAATAATAATTGTCTGGCCCTGCTCATACAACTGGTCAAAAAGCTCCATAATGCCCTTCGTCGTCTTACTGTCCAAATTGCCCGTCGGTTCGTCAGTAAGCAGCACGCTCGGCTCACAGACAAGGGCCCTCGCAATCGCCACTCGCTGTTTCTCCCCGCCCGAGAGTTGATTTGGCTTGTGCTTGACCCTGTCACCCAGACCAACACGTTCGAGGGCCTTTTTTGCTCGTGCAGTCCGGCCAAACCATCCGTCGCGCGCATATATCAACGGCATCTCCACGTTTTTCAACGCGTTCATCTGCGGCAAAAGCTCAAACGACTGAAACACAAATCCTATTTTCTCGTTTCTTATTCTCGCCAGTTCCGGGTCGCTTAACTCCATTACATTTTCCCCGGCAAATTCATAACTGCCCTCGCTCGGCTTGTCTAAACACCCGAGGACGTTCATCAGTGTGCTCTTGCCGGAACCCGAATGACCCATTACCGCGATATATTCGTTCTCACGAAGTTCCAAATCCACCCCGTCGAGCGCATGAATCTTCTCCACGCCCACCTCGTATACCCGCTTCACGCCTCGCAGACGGATAAGCGCCCCCGCGTTTGTATTATTTGCCTGCTGGCTCATTGCCGTCGTGCTTGCCCTTTTTCTCTTCTGCCTTCTTCTTTGCCTCAACCTCCCGCTCGTCACGTACCTTCTGCCCGTCCTTCAGTTTCTCAAGGACCTTGTATGGCCCAATGATTACCTTGTCCCCCTCCGTCAGACCCGACAGGATGACCGTGTGCGTCAGGTCGCTTGCCTCTATCTTCACGGGCGTCGCCATTGCCTTGCCGTCCACGTACCGGTAAACCACGGTCGCAAACGTCTTGTTCTTGTCTAAGTTGCCGTTTGTTTCCCGAATATTCAAAGGCAGTTCTTCCACCTCACGCGCCAGCACCGCCTGGCTCGGAACCTTGATTATGCCCGTGTGCTTTTGCGTCTTTATGTCCACGTGGGCCGTCAGTCCCGTATATAGCTTCGAAACATTCGGGTCTTTGTCCAGAAGTATCTCCGTGCGATAGTATCTTGTCCCCGTATTGCTCAGCCGATACTTCATCGCAATCTCACTTACCACGCCCTTAAATTCGATGTTTGGAAACGCCTGCACGCCTACTGTTACCCCCTGCCCAACCTCAAGGTTCCCGACGTCCGCCTCATCCACCTGCGCTACAACCAGCATCCGCGACAGGTCCGAGACCTCCATTATCACAGTCCCGGGGTTATTCATCGTCCCCGTCATCACCATTTCACCCACTTTGGCATTGACACGTGTCACCACGCCGTTGATTGGAGACCGTATAGTCGTATAGCTCAGCGTCTCCTTCGCCTCCTCTATCCTCGCGTCTGCCGCCTCCAGATTATACCTCATCACCACTAAGTTCCGCTCCGCCGCATCCAGATTGTGCTTGGCGCTTTCGCTATCTGCACGAAAGGTATCAACCTTGTACTTCACCTGGTCAAAGTCCGCCTTGCTTATGTCCCGCGTTTCAAACAGTCCCTTCTTGCGCTCAAGGTCTTTTTCCGCTTGCTCTAATGACGCTGCAAGCCCTGCCAGATTCGCCCTTTGAGCTTCGACCCTTTCCTTCTCCACTTCTATCTGTGCCGCCTGTGCATTTCGGCTTGCCTCCGCTAACCGCAACTGACTCTCCAAGTCCTTCGCATCAAGCTGCAATAACAGGGAAGCCGGAATCGGGGGATTAGCGTTCGGGTCGCCGCAGGTCACGACGTTCCCCTCGTCGTAGGGCATCTCCATAATTCTCGCAGATACCTTCGCGCTTATCTGAACTGTTGTCTTCGGCTCAATCTCGCCCGGCGCACTGACCAGTTCCGTCAGCTCGCTTTGCTTGACCTCCTCTATCCGTACCACCTCCCCTTCATCCTTGTTCTTGCGGGCCTTGCTTACCACCAGGCCAACCACTAACAACACCAAAACCACAATAACAGTAATGATAATCCACTTTCGCCGTTTCTTCACAACTGCTCCCCTTATGCTAAAATACGCTGTGGCCGGGCCTCCTCTGCCGACTATATGTTCACATGTCCAGCCCTTATTATAACACTTAATGTTACCGTTTTATTACGATTTTGCCCTTTTATTGTGATTTTTTCGCAGCAAACGGCGATAATTTCAGCCAAATCATCGGGCATCTTTTGGGTTTCCTTTTTCGCTGTTTCCGGGTTTTCTTTGCAAGCTTATTTGTGATCGCTTTTTGGTCTTTTGAGAAGTTTTTGTTTTGATTGTGGTTATTGTTTTGAGGCAGCTGACTTTTAATCATCGGGTCACAGGTCATAGGTTCAATTCCCGTATCGCCCATTAAAAGCCGCATTTTTGCTATCGTTAGGAGGTTTATCCATCAGTCTTTATCCCTATATAGAAATTGCTGAGAGTTTAAGATGGAGAAAAAATCCGGATGCAAATGCAATATTATCAGGTTTTGGAGCGTCTATATCGGTAAAAGAAACAGATTATTTTTTAAGGCACTGATTGCAGAAAGGACGGAAAATATGAGAATCAATTGCATTAAAAAGGCGGCGACGTTTTTAGCTGTGCTGACGTTTAGTTATGCTGTGGTTTTTGCAGAGTCCCCTCCACCTTGCCCAGGTCCTCCACCCCCGGATTCCAATTTACCTGTGTGCGAGGGTAAAAGGCCGGATGTACCCCTTTCCCCTCCTTGGTTTATGCAGGGACTTGGCGAGAAACTAAATCTCACAGATGCACAGAAGGCAGCCATTGAGCAGATTGTTGCTAATGAAGCCAAAGCGGTCCAAGAAATTCGGGAGAACAGCAGAAAAGAGATAAATGCCATTCTGACACCTGAGCAGCAGAAAGAATTCGCCGAAATCAGGGGCGAGGGACGTCACGGAATGCGCGGGCGCGCAGGAGGCAGACTGGAGATGCTCGCCGAGAAACTGAATCTCACAGAAGCACAAACGGCTGCCATTAAGCCGCTTTTTGCGGCCGAGGCCAATGATATTAAAGCAGTATGGCAGGACAGTTCTCTCAGCAAAGAACAAAAGCAAAGTAAGATGTCTGACATCCGGGAAGCTGTAAAAGGAAAGATAAACACGATACTGACACCTGAACAGCAGACCAAATGGGCCGAGTTAAAAGAACATTCAATGTGGATGCAGGGTAAAAGAATGCACCAAGGTCATAAGCCGAGTGGGCCACCGCCTCCGCCAGAGGAACAAGGGCCTGCTGACAGCAATTCCTAAACTGTCTGATGAATATCCAAGATAAAAAGACAGGAGTTGGAAAACTCCTGTCTTTTTATTAGCGATGAAAATTCATTCCATTTGCTTATATTACGGACAATCCTGCAACCACTTCTCTGCGAGAATCGCGTAGTCTTTGAAATTAACCTTCTCGTCGCAGTTCAAATCCGCCACATTATCCGTTTGCCCAACAGGTTCTGTCCACAGCCAGTTTGCTACAAATATTCCAAGGTCAGACATATCTGTAATCTTATTGTCATCGAGGTCACTGCATTTTTTGCATGGGACAGGTCGCGGGTAAACCGTAGCCGGGCCAACAAAGGTGGGGTACCACGACATACCACCATCAGTACTTACTTCGGTATAAATGTCGAAAAAGCTTTCGATTTTATAACCTCCGCCACCGCCGCCTATTGCAAGTTCACTGATGCGGCCGAGCGAAGCACGCGTGGGACTTTCGCGAATCATCACATTTGGCGGCAAACTGCCGCCACTGATATCCAATTCCCACATTTCCGTATCAAAATAACGTGTATCTCCCGAATCCTGACTGCTGCTGATTAGGATGGTTGTATTAGCAGGAGCCGTCGCCGGCGAGAACGTCAGACCACCATCCATCGAAATTTGCATGTCCACCACTGAACCAAAGGCATGTACGGTACTGTTGCCGGGTAGCGGCGGTGGAATTGACGCTGTGAAGGAATGCTGGTGTACGTTGCTTATCACAATACCAGATGCATAGAAAGCAAACCGTCCGCCTTTATCGAGGTATTCACTGTTTGGCGGCGGAAGATAAGGGTCAGGGTAAACCCATATTGGTACGATGGCCTGTGCCTCGACATTCGCCGGCCCAGTGGTCGAGGGCCACCAGCTCATCCCGCCGTCTGTACTTACCTCCGTCCAAATGTCGAAAAAGCTGCTGACAGCAGCACCGCCACCAGCACCACCACCACCCCCGCCGGTAACGATGCTTGTGCCGCCTTGAGATGCCTTCGTCGGACTTTCGCGAAGCTTCACGCCGGACGGCAGGTCGCCGCCGGAGATATCCAATTCTGTCATTTCGGTTTCGTAAGTCTCCCGGCCTTTGAAGTCACGTGTGTGCTCAATCCGGACGGTTGTGTGCGCCGGGGCGCGCATTTGCATAAAGCTAAGGCCTCCATCCATCGAAGCTTGGAAGTCCGCCTGCGAATCAAACGTGTGGATAGCGGTCGCGCCAAGGGCCGGCGGCTCGATAGATTGAGTGAAGAGTTTATGCTTCACGTCCTTGATGATTATGCCGTTGGCGTAGGCCTGATGATACTGCGCCGGCGTGACGTAGTTAGCAACCGGAGGCGGCAGGAGCTCGGATTGCGAAGTCATCGGCGGAACAGTTTCCGGATTAACCAGTAATTCCACATGTCCTGACCCATTAGAAGGCCACCAGCTTCCACCGAAGTCGGTACTGATTTCTGTGTAAATATCGAAGAAGCTGCTAATCATATAACCACCCGGCACCGGCTTGATATGCATCTGCCCGATCGAAGACAGCATAGGACTTTCGCGAATCATCACCCCTGCCGGCAAATCACCACCAGAGATACTCAACAGCAACATTTCGGTTTGATAAATATCTTCCCCACCGCTGCTGCTTTGATATTTTATCTGCATCGTATTTGACGCATTAGTTCTGATTGGCCAGTAGGTTGTTCCGCCGTCGTAGCTGATTTCCATCTCGATTTTTGAATTGAAGCTGAATGTCACCGGCACCCCCGGCGATGGAGGCGGGACAGACAGTGTAAACTGCCGGCTGCTGAAGTTTCTGATTACAATGCCGCTTGGATAAATCGCAAATAATGGTTGGTTCGGTTCTGAATTGTACATTCCGTTTTCCGGCGGCAGCAGATTCGTCTGGTAAAACCACTGCGCGCCCTGGACCGGAGTAGTCGAGGCAAAAATTAAGTATGCAGCAGTCAGAACCGCAATGATGATTATGCCTGACGGAGACTTTATTTTGGTTGGGTGTTTGGTAAACATTTCTTCCTCCTTTCGATACTTTTAGTACCATATTGAGTTATTTTGACAATATGCGTAAACAAAAGCAATATTTGATATAATTCTACCAGAGGCAAAGAGAATATGTCAAGGAAAATCTGACGCGAGATTACCCGCAGGCCTTTAAAAAAGCAAAGGGTTGTAAGTAAAATACTCACAACCCTTTGGTTTGCTGACAAATACCTTTTCGTTCTTCACTCCTCCTCCTCAGAGCACATTAAGTGCTTTGTGGAAGACCATATTATGAGTGCCAGCACGCTTTGGTTTGCCAGCCTTTACATCACCACTCCATTCCGAGTGCCAAGCATATTGAGCTTGGATACGGATGTCAAGTAAATTTTTGAAAATTTTAATAAAATTTTCATCTTTTTTCCGGCAAATTTCTAAGTCTTTGATTTTGCCGAAGTTATTGTTTCTGTTCTACCGAGTCCTAATCAAGGGACCGCTAATACAAACTCCAAAGATACAATACCTGCGGCGTGCTAAGTTCGTACAGTGTGTTCCTGTTGATTTTCAGAATGTTCCCGCTTCTTGAACTTAAATAGTCGGCAAGAGAGAATATCCTGCGGTATTCCACTACACGGGCCTTTTCGAGCCCTGCCAGCGATTTGACCTGCTCGATGGCCTCATCGATATAACCAATTTTGTCTATTAACTTTTCACTGAGCGCTTCTTCAGCGCCGTAGATGCTGCCGTCAGCCAGGCGTCTGACATCGTCAACTGTAAGCACTTCCCCCCTACCCTCGGCAACAACCTGCACGAACCTGTTATAGGCAGGGGTAATTAATTTATCCTGTATATATTGCCGCTGCTCTTCCGTGACCGGCTGGAAAGGGCTGGGCCAATCTTTCTTCTCACCCGATTTGAAAATGACCGGCTGAATGCCAAGCTTTTCCTCCAGTAATCCCTGGAGGACAAAATGGCCCCCTATTACGCCTATCGAGCCGGTAATCACTGTTGGCTCGGCTATGATTTTGTCGCATGCTACTGACACATAATAACCACCCGAGGCAGCAACACCCTGCATAAACGCCACAACCGGTTTATCTTCCATTTTGCGGTACTTGCGGATTTCATTGCAGATTTGGTCGCTGCCCGAAATCGTTCCACCCGGCGAGTTTACACGAATAATCAGCCCTTTTATCCGGTTGTCCTGCTGGGCTGATTTTATCTGTGTGTACACATCTTGAGCTTGTTCACTATCTATTATGCCCTGCACTGTGATTACCGCAATTTTAGTCATTCGCGGCCCAGCTTGTATAACTTCTTCGGCAAAATTACCTTTTTGCCCTGTTGCAAAGACTGCAAATAAACCAATCAGCATCAAAAACAGTGCAATATTTGCCAGCACCGACAGCCCGGTAATAATGCCCCAGAAAATTCTCCAGCCGATGTGCTTTTTAGGTGCTTTTATTACCGACGGCGTGTCTTGGACCCAGCCGGAAGTCGGCTCTGACGGTTGCGGCTGAAACGGTTCGCCACGATTAGTGTTCTGCTCAAAATCCATAACAATTCCTTTCTAAATATTATCACTCCATTGTAGGCCGGATAAACTCTGCTGTCAATCTTTAAGGATTATACACTTCTCCTGACAAACTTAAGGCAGTTTGAAGCTTGACAGTTGCAGTTTTGACTCTAAAATCACGGTCTATGACTGATTCCATCCAACGGAAAAAAAAGAAGAAAATATACAACCCTCTTATAGATTTGCTGAACTATCTTGCGCTGCGCATCCTTGTGATGTTTCTTTATTTGTTCGATGTCGAAACCAATCTGAACACCGCCTGTTTTCTCGGCCGATTATTATGGAAATACTACCACCGCGGCCGCAACAGGGCTTTGGACAACCTTCGTGCAAGTTTTCCCCGGAAAAGTGAGCAATGGATTTGGGAGACAGGCCGGCGAAGCTTTGAGCATATTGCGATGCTGGCGGTTGATGTGCTGTTTACGCCTCGGTTAGTGAAAAGATATAACTGGCGGAATTACTCACGGTACAAAAATGCTGAAAGGACCAAATGGCTGATGCAGGAAGGCCGGGGGCTGCTGATAGTTGGAGGCCATTACAGCAACTTTGAAATCGTAGGTTATCTGATGGGGTTATTTGGTTTTAACGTTTACAGTATTGCCCGCCCTTTGGACAATAAGTTCATTAACAGGTACCTGTACGAAGTTCGCCAGCGGATGGGGCAAAAAATAATCGATAAAAAAGGCGCAGCTGAGCTGATGGGAAAAGCTGCTTCGACCGGCGCAACTTTATGTTTTATTGCCGACCAGGATGCCGGCAAAAAAGGAATTTTTGTTAACTTCTTCGGCCGAAAAGCCAGCACTTATAAAATCATAGGATTAATTGCTATCACCAATAATATACCCATAGTGGTAGGATACAGCAGGAGAGTCGGGAACCGTTTTTATTTTGAGATGGGGGTCAATCGTATTATTTTCCCTGAAGAATGGGCCGAAAAGGACGACCCGCTTGAATGGGTTACGGCAGAATACACCAAAGCGATTGAAAAATTCGTGCGTGAAGACCCGAGCCAATACTGGTGGCTGCACAGAAGATGGAAACACCGGCCGAAAGATGAACCTAACCAGCCTGCAAATTGAGACGTATTAAATTTTGAGGGAGATAGAAACATGAATGATTTTTATTTTTGTACCTCTATATTAGCACACGGTGGTATCGACCTAAGTGGTGTTAGCGGAATATTCCTACTAATCGTAATGTCTCTATTTGTGTTCGGGCCTTCGTTATTCAAAGCGACTATCAAAATGCCGAAGGGGTTATTTATTTCTTCTCTCATTTCCTATGTATTAATATTAGGTAATATCTTAGTTCTTTCCTTTCATTTGTTAATTCCTATAGAAGTAGCATTTCTTTTTTTCGCGGTTGTATATCCGTACATCAGTGTCGTTGGTTTCATAGGACGCTTAACAGAATGGCGGTGGCTTGTAAGCATTTACGGAGTAGTTGTCTATTTGCTTGCATTTATTATAAATACATTGGTTATTTTTGCGATAATAAGATTGTTTCAATATATTAGACAGCAAGAAAACCGCAAGTTAAACAAGCCTTCAAATGAAACCGAGAATTCTCCTGTTAAATCCGCCGATTTATGATTTTGCCGCTTATGATTTTTGGCTAAAACCTTATGGCTTGTTGAGTGTAGCAGGATACTTGCGAGGCAGAGCTGAATTTGTCCTCTTCGATTATCTTGACCGTCTGCATCCATTTATGGCTGAGCAGAAGAAGCTGCAATCTGACCAATGGGGCCGGGGCCAATTCTATTGCGAACAAATTATAAATCCCCCCTGCCTGACACAAATCCCAAGGTATTTTCGGCGGTTTGGCCTGCCCCGCACTATGTTTCAGCATTTTTTGGCAAAACAGCAGCCGTGCGATTTTATACTTATTCAAACGATGATGACCTATTGGTACGAAGGTGTCCATGAAGTAATAGAGGATGTTCACAAGGCTTGGCCAAAAGCAAGAATCATACTGGGTGGTAACTATGTTACACTCTGCAGCAGTCACGCACAAAGATTAGGGGTGGATTTTTTAGTGCAGGGTACCGACTTGCAGCCGCTCTGGGAATATTTGAGCGTCGCGCCGGACTTGAAGCAGCCGGCATTATGGGAGGCATACGAAAAACTAAATGTCGGGGTTTTGAAACTGTCCGACGGCTGTCCTTTTAATTGCACTTACTGCTCGGTGCCGAAGATTTATGGTAAATTTAAGGTCCGGCTGCTGGAACACTCTCTGGCTGAATTGCAGGTTTTGGCAGAACGTGGAGTGGAAAATATCGCTTTCTATGATGATGCTTTGCTGTTCGAGGCTGAAAAAGTCCTGATACCATTTTTAGAAGAAGTGTTGAAACGTGATATAAAAGTTAATTTCCATACGCCCAACGCTCTTAACGCACGTTTTATCACAAGTGAGCTGGCCGAGCTGACGGTGCAGGCCGGCTTCAAAACCTTCTATTTAGGGTTTGAGAGTGCTTCTTTGCAATGGCAGCAGCGCACCGGCTCAAAAGTTTCTTCCAGCGAACTTGCACAGGCAGTACAAAGACTGCTTGCTGCAGGTGCCTGCCCCCAAGATATCACGGCATATCAAATCCTCGGCCATCCGCACGTTAACATTCAAGAACTGGAAAAATCGATGCGTTTTGCAAACAGCCTGGGTATTCGTGGGATGTTAGCGGATTTTTCACCGGTACCCGGAACGCCCGACGGCGAATACTGTCGCAAATGGGTGGATATGGATGAGCCGCTGTTTCACAACAAAACAGCATTTCCGATTATACTTTTGGGCTTTGATGAATCAAACCGTCTAAAAGACCTGCAGAGACAGTTGAATCGAGTACTGAAGTGAAGTATGGGAGTGATTGTAACAGCGTAAACCGGCCATTTACAATCGGTCGAAAGCTATGTCAGGTCAACAAGCGGGGTCTTTTTGTTGATTGCCTTGACCAGTTCCATTGCCCACAACGGCAGCGAGGATACAACAACCACCATAATCCAGTCAACAACACGCAACGACTCTGTCTTGAAAATTATCTGCAGGAACGGCACATAGACGACCATCATCTGCAGCAAAAAGGATATTACTGCGGCCAAGACCAGTTTTGTGTTTGTTAGTACGCCGATTTTGAAAAGCGACTCAGTCTGGCTGCGGCAGTTCAGCGAATGAAATAACTGGCTGCAGGCAAGCACGACAAAGGCGGCGGTTCGTGCACGCGACAGACCTTCATTTTCGACAAAGAGCACAAAGGCAAAGGCAGCCAGACTGCACAGAGCAATAAAGCTGCCTTGTGCGAGCATAAGCAACGCCGTCTGTTTGGTAACGACAGATTGACTGCTGGGCCTGGGTGGACGTTTCATAACGTTGGGGTCAATGGGGTCAACGCCCAGAGCCAGCGCAGGAAGACCGTCAGTTATCAGATTGACCCAGAGAATTTGGATGGGTAGCAGTGGTATGGGCCAGCCGATGAGCGAAGAGACGAACATTACAAGCACTTCGCCCGTGTTGCAGCTAAGCAGATAGTGAATGAATTTCCTGATATTGTCGTAGATGCCTCTGCCCTCTTCCACTGCGGCTACGATTGAAGCGAAGTTGTCGTCGGTGATTATCATATCGGAGACTTCCTTGGTAACATCGGTGCCGGTAATGCCCATTGCCACGCCGATGTTGGCTTCCTTGACGGCAGGAGCATCGTTTACGCCGTCGCCTGTCATCGCAACAACCTCATTGTGCCCCTTCCAGGCACGAACAACTCGCAGCTTGTGTTCGGGCGAGACGCGTGCGTATACGACCGTCTCTTTTACTTTTTCAGAAAGTTGCTCGTCCGTCAGCTTGTCCAGTTCTTCGCCGGTCAGTGCAATGGAATTCTGTTTAAAAAATCCAAGTTCGCGGGCAATGGCGATTGCGGTATTTTTGTGGTCGCCGGTAATCATCACCGTCCTTATGGCAGCAGTTTTGCAATCCTGTATTGCCTTTTTG
Organism: Sedimentisphaerales bacterium; assembly: GCA_049284355.1. Lineage (GTDB taxonomy): Bacteria > Planctomycetota > Phycisphaerae > Sedimentisphaerales > Anaerobacaceae > CAIYOL01. Next base: position 8,327 of record JBAPXT010000013.1, on the reverse strand, counting down.
ACCTCTTCCCGCGGCGGGTCAATCATCGCCACAAGTCCCACAAAAGTCAGCCCTTTTTCAACCACGTCTGCCTCGTAGTTTGCGATGTTGTTATCCAGCTCTTTATATGCAAGACCGAGGACCCGCATCGCGTCGTTGGCCAGTCGATTGTTTGTGCTCAAAATATCATGAGCATCTTTTTCGGTAAGGTTTAGCGTCACACCTGCCATTTCGATTTTGGTGCAGTCGTTGAGCAGGACATCCGGCGCTCCTTTGACGAAAGCAACGAAGTTGCCGTTGTCCCGGCGGATAATTGTCATTTTCTTTCGTTCCGCATCAAATGGTATTTCATCTACGAATTGCCAATCTTTTTCTGTCTTTTCTTTCCAGATGTCGGCTTTGGCGGCAGCGGTAAGGATGGCGGCTTCCGTCGGGTCGCCGATTATCTTAAATATGTCACCGTCGCGGACAAGTTGTGCTCCGTTGCACAATGCGCCGCAAAGTAATGTTTTGTTGAGCGCTGGGTAATCGGCAGAATTTATTGATTTGCCGTCAAGCAGGAAATCGCCCTTTGGTTCATAGCCGATGCCGGTTATCTTAAATAACATCCCGTCTGCGTAGACCGCCTGAACGGTCATCTCGTTTTTGGTAAGCGTCCCAGTTTTATCCGAGCATATAACGGTCGCGCATCCTAACGTCTCGACCGACGGCAATTTGCGGATAAGCGCGTGGCGGGCAACCATTCTCTGCACTCCCATCGCAAGGGCAATGGTCACAACAGCGGGAAGGCCTTCGGGTATAGCAGCGACAGCCAAGCTGACTGCTGTAAGAAACATATCGAACGGTTTGCCGCCGCGCAAAACACCTAATATGAAAATCAACCCCACGAGCACAAAGCACAGGTAAACTATCCATTTGCCGAACTGTTCGAGTTTTTTCTGCAAAGGCGTCGAATCGCGTTTGATTTCCTGCAATATATCCGCGATTTTGCCCAGCTCGGTGTGCATGCCGGTTTCGACGACGATGGCTCTTGCTTTGCCGTTTGCAGCTGAAGTTCCCATATAGACCATATTTGCCCTGTCGGCCAAAGCGATATCTTTCTCCTGTAGTGCAGCGGTTGTCTTTGCTACCGGCGTTGATTCGCCTGTTAAGCTTGCCTCCTGTGCTGTGAAGTTTGCAGTATGCCAGATGAGCCGACTGTCAGCGGGGATATTGTCGCCGGCCTCCAGTTCAATAAAGTCACCCGGGACCAGCTCAAAAGATGAGATGACTGTGTGTTGGCCATCGCGGATGGCCTTTGAGGTTGGGCTGGCCAGCTTTTTCAACGCAGCAAGCGACTTTTCCGCCCTGTGCTCCTGAATGAAACCGAGTATCGCATTAAGAACGACTATTGCTATTATCGCAATGGCATCGACCCATTCCTTCAGGAAACCCGAAACCAGGGCAGCGCCAATAAGAACCCAGATGATAAAGTCCTTGAACTGCGACAGGAAAATGGCCAACGGCGACGGACCTTTCTTTCCTTCGATTTGATTGTAGCCGAAGCGTTGCAGTCTGTCAGCGGCCTGCTTGGAAGTCAGGCCGGACGACAGGTTGCTATCAAGCAAGCCAGCCGCCTGTTCGATACCCAGTTGCCACCATTGAGTCATTTGTAATTCCTAACAACCAATCGGCTTTTTGGATTCGGAGCGAACAGTGACTAATATAATCGCTGGATGGAACAAAATAAACAACTTTTGGCCGAATCGCGGCCGAGGCTGCTGTTGCCGTTGAACTAAGCAAGGTTAGTTGCTATAGTAACTTACATGCTTGGTAAAACCGTGAATATAAAGAGTTTCGGGTGTCAAATGAACAAACTCGACACCTCGCTGGTTACTTCTGCGCTTAAAAAAGCCGGGTTCAGCCTGACCGAGGGCGAAAAAGAGGCTGATGTGGTTTTGATAAACACCTGCTCGGTCCGCGACCACGCGGAACAGCGGGTGTTATCGCATCTGGGACATCTGAAACATATCAAAAAATCAAAGCCGAATATGGTGGTTGGGGTAATCGGCTGTATGGCGCAACGGCTCGGTGCGGAACTGCTCGAAGATAAGACGGTTGATATAGTTTGCGGGCCGGCACAAATACCACAAATCGTTGAACTTGTAACCAAAGCACTGCAGGAAAAGAAAAAGACCCTTGCGGTAACGGAAAAAATCCACCGGAAATCGCCGCAAGATGAAGCTCTGGAAGAGTTTGAGTCGGTTTTTGACAGCGACGACAAGCAGATACCGGGGCAGGCGTTTGTCCGGGTGATGCGGGGCTGCAATAACTTCTGCTCATATTGCATTGTGCCATATGTGCGCGGGCCGGAAGTATCGCGCCCCCCTGCCGTGATAATCGAACAGGTAAAAAGGTTGGCTGATAACGGTGTGAAGTTGGTAACGCTGCTGGGACAAATGGTAAATGCTTATAAATACAATACTAACGGCAGGACTTATTGTCTGGCGGATTTGCTCAGTATGGCCAGTGAAATCGAGGGAATAGAATGGATAAGATTTGTTACAAGTTACCCAACAGAAGAGTGTTATGGGCAAATTTTGAAAGCGGTGGCGGAACTGCCGAAGGTGTGCAATTATCTGCATATGCCGGCACAGAGCGGCTCGGATAAAATCTTAAAAGCAATGAATCGTAACTACACAGCCGGCAAATACTTGGAGCTGATAGATAAGGCGAGAAATATTGTGCCGGGGATTGCGATTGCGGGCGATTTTATGGTTGGGTTTCCGGGAGAAACGGAAGAGGATTTTGGAAAGACTATAAGTCTTGTTCAGAAAGCGAGATATAAAAACTGCTTTGTTTTTAAGTATTCGGCTCGGCCGGGGACGGCGGCGGAGAAACGGCTGCAAGATGATGTGTCAGAAGAAGTTAAGAAAAGGCGGAATATAGAATTATTGGCGGTGCAGGAGAAGATAAGTGATGAATTGGCGAAGCAATTTTTAGGGAAAGAAGTGAAAGTTCTGGTTGAGGGATTAAGTAAGAAGGCGAACACAACCACTTGTGAAAAAAAAGGTTGTGCGCAGTTGGTTGGTCGGACGGCGGAGGACTGGATAGTTGTTTTTGACGGGCCGGGGAAGCTGGCCGGGGAGTTCGCAAAGGTGAAAATAACGAGGACAAGTCCACTAACTCTTTTCGGCGAGATGGGTTAAGATGGGTAAGATGGGTAATTTAGGCAAGGAAGGATTCGCAAGAAGTTTTTCGTAAAATGCGTTAAAAGGGGTCAACGGCGCGGGTTTAGGTGGATCCGCCTTCGCCAAGGCTACGGCGAGACATGAACGTTGGAATCCGCCTGAGGCAGACAAGAATATTCGAAAACTGTGGAAAACCGTACCCAAACTAACGAAAACTGATACCAAACTATATAGAAACTATACCCAAACTACATGGAAATATGCAAGAATTTATGGTAGGCAATGCATAACATCGTGTGCGGCGTGCAGAATACAGAATTCAGTAGTCAGGAGACAGAAAAAAATAAAAGTTGCCTAAGTTAACAGAGAGCATAAGAAAATCAAAAATTAAAAATCAATCCGTCTTCGTCCTATCGGACTACGCCGCGATGCTGCGCAAAAGCGACAATGCGGCGGGGGAAAAATAAACAGCCACTATTAATTCATTTGGAGTTTGCCGATGGCATAGAGTTATCCCATAAACTACAGAATTTATCCAACTCTTTTTTGACTGCCGAGATGATATCGTCGGGAATAAACCGATGTATTTGTTCTGTTGCATCTATAAGAATCTGTTTAACCAAATTAATGTATAATATTGCCTTATCCTCATAGAGTTCAGCATTGGGATTATACTGTAAAACGCCATTTTCATCTTCCCGTGCTATATGTGTATTTAAAGATATATTCATGCTGGGATGGGCATAGGCTGATAGAAGGCGGTAAACAGTGTTATACTTCGTGTCCAAGCCGAGTTTGTTACAGATACCCCAAAACTTAGTTTCCTCATGTTCTTTCAAAATTGTAGCAAGTTTACTTCTAGCATCTTCAAGCCTTGGATCGTTCTTGATGTCAGAAAAACTCCGATGTTTAGATTCAGCTATTTTATTGAGACACTTTTGACCCTCTCTACATGCATCAAGAATTCGTTGCTCAAATCGTTTTGGGTCATCGATTAAATAAAGCATTTCTACATGATATTCAAAGAGACTGCGAAGCAGTACAGGTGAACTGATACTGCGGCCATTGCTGATCATAAGGACAGAGTCTGAAGCAAGTTCATGTATTGTTCTATATAGTATCAGTGCACAGCACTGCTCTTTTGTAAGTCTTTGGCCTTTCTTGATAGGCATATGATTCTCACAAAGACGAAGTAAGTCTTTAGCAAGTTGTAGTAGCCTTACGATTGTATCAGCCATTTTAGACATCCAATTTTCTGCGCAGACAACAAAGGTCTGTTTATTTTAATTTTACCTGCGAGTATGTTTGCCCGCCTTCGCAGAAAGCCACGGGTGTAAACCCGTGGATGAATGCGAAAAGGGTTAACCCTACGAAGCCATCCGTCTTCGCTTCCGCCTCCGCTGAAGCTACGCCGGACAAGTCGGCGGAGTAGGCTAAAGCCGTGGGGCTTCACCTGAATATAGTTGCCATAAATCAGCTACATTTTATCCTTCTGCTCAACGGCTTTGGCTTTTTTCGGTCTTTTGGTTTTAACAGCCTTTTTCTTAGCAGCACTGAGTCTCTTTTCCTCTTTGTCTAAATATGTTCTCAGAGACAGTATTCCCGCAGAGCCCCACTTGCCGAGGAAACTTAATACCTTTGCGATAAGTTTAATAACTTCAGGGCCGTATTTTTCAATCTGCCTGAAGATTTCCTGGATTACATGGATGATTAAAAGACCTACTTCTGATGTGGTTTTTGGAAACTTAATTTTCTTCTTTGCCATCTTTTGTCCTTTCTAAAATCTTAAAAGTAAACTTTAAACATGCTTACTATAAATCAGCTTAAGTTTTGTCTTCCTGTAACTTATCATTATAAAATTCAGAGTTTATTTCAGTTTTACCTTTGTGTATGAAAAGTCTGGGTTCATAACACGGACGTTGTCGGGGGACATTTTTATAACGACATACTCAGGCGAGGCGGGGTCGGAGATGTGTTCCTTCAGGTCTGGAACCTCTTTGTAAAGCCAAAGCTTTTCGGCATTGTCTGTGCTGACAGAACAAGGGCCTGCGATGCGGACGTGCTTGCCGGTAGAATCGCAGAAACAATATTCGGCGTAAGGGACTTTTCCAAGCTGAGCGACCTTGTCGGATGCGCTAAATGTCGCACACAGTAACTGGTGATTCTTCCATGCGAGGCCGGCCATCGGCCTTACGCCGACTGTTCGGCCATCGGTAGTGGCCAAGAAACCCCAGTGGACCTCTTTTGTGAATTGCTTTAATTGTTCGAAGTTCATATAAGTTCTCCTTTTTCATACCCCGTGATTGATTTAATGGCACAAGCCATACAGCGTATTATACGGCGGAACGGTAAAGAAGGCAAAAGGGAAAAAAGCAAGTCCCCTGTTCTTGGCCACTGGAGCAGCACAAGGAGAACTGAAGAAGATGCGGCCAACTTTCCACAAAATCAACTTCGGATGAATTTTTATATACTACGGGATTAGCAATTTTGCTATCTACTTTATTCTTTCATAATAAGAGCTATTTCCACAGGTCTTCCAGGCCATCAGATGACTGTAACCAGTTTGTAGCCTGCTCGAAATCGTCAAAAGCTGATATCTTAAATCCGCTGATACTTGCGCACTGTTCCAAGAAGACCGCCTTGTTGAACTGTTCATCGTCTCTGGCCAGAACGGCAATTTTGTTTCGAAACGCCGATCTGTGTTTTCCAAGTTCAAGAATCAGTTCCCACAAGTCGTTATGGTCCATGTTGCCATGGGCTTCCCGTACGTCCACCAATAGTTCATAATCGGCGGTAACATTGACTATTTCAAAAATTTGGTCAATAAGTATTTTGCTTTGCTCCAAATCCAACTCTCCAGTGGGTTTGGCCCTTATAAAATCTTTGGCAAGGATTATCTTATAATTTGTTTGCATTTTCATTTATTCCAAATTTATAGCCGGACTATGTATGATTTATAAGATTATACATAATGGTTTTGGATTCTCAAGTTACTTTATTTCCAAATACATCTTTTATTGTTGCAGTCGGATATATAAAACCCTTTAGTCTGTAAAGGGGAATCTCTATCAACTATGAGCAATGAACTATTAAAAACAAACCCAATCAAACCCAATTTCAAAGGGCGGGCGTGGGCTTTTATTCTTTAACTCGTGTCACGTAGAGCCCTGTTCGGGTATCGACACGGATGAGTTCTCCCTGCTTGACAAACGCCGGCACCTGCACCACTACGCCGGTTTCGAGAGTGGCCGGTTTAGTCTGGCTTTGCGCGGTCGCACCTTTGATTTCCGGTGCGGTATCGACGACCATCAAATCGACGGTGTTTGGCAGCGTGATGACGACTGGCTTTTCCTCGTACGAAGCTATCACTACCTGCATATTTGGCTTGAGGTATTTTACCGCGTCGCCAAAAACAGCGTCATTGAGGGTAATCTGGTCGAAAGTCTGCAAATCCATAAGGACGTGCTCTGAAGCGTTGGAATAGAGGTATTCGTAGGACTTTTTTTGCAGCTCGACTTCTTCGAGAATCTCTTCGGAGCGCACACGGATATTCTGGATCAAGCCGTTGGTAATGCTTTTTATCTTGGTCTGATAGATCGCCCCTCCCCTGCCGAGCTTGACGTGTTCGAAATCAACGATAGTGTACAGCTTACCATCGACCTTGATGGCCTGGGCTTTTTTCATTTCGGATGCTTTCATGCGTACTCCGCCGGCTGCCAACCTAAAACTGCCAAAATACTTAGTAACACAGTATCCCAAAACACACCGCAATTGTCAAGAAAGCCTCATAGGCAATTGAGCGATTGGTTAAATGGGGAATAAACAACCCCGTCATGGTGATGTCGGGGCTAACCGAATATTACTGCGAGAAGTTTTTTTAGATAGGTGGCGAAAAAAGGCCAAAATTGACGATTTTTTTGTAAAATCCCGTAGTTACCACGTATTGATTTTACCAGCCTGAAGGTCTTAGAATTTAAGGGTTATGGGTATTTTCTGCCTGGCATTTTGGCGGCAGCCTGATAGGGGGGCTGCCGCTCGATGTGACGGCACAGTGGCATAAACTTGAATGACGAATCTACTTTGACGGAGAACAGGCCCTCGGATTATGAGGAACAGATAAAGCAAAAGGGGGTAAAGGAACGAAGAGGAAACCTATGGAACTGCCAGAAGAGCAAAGAAAAGAAATAGAGGGAATAGCCAGCGGACAAAATTGCTTAAAAGATTTCATATGCTATAAATCAGGGCTTGAGAAACTTTGTAAGGCACGCGACTTCGGAATGGATGAATATGTCGACTGTTTAGAAGAACAGCCAGAGAATTGCGAATTCTCATTGCCTTTCGGAAGAGGGTGTCTCTGCACGTGCCTCGTCAGGATTTATATCGCAAAAAACTTAGAGAAACCAATTTAATCGTACTGCAAGCTCGCAGCTCACAGAGAAGCTTGAGCACGAATCGGTGATAAGCGAGAATCTAAAACCGGCAATCAAAAATCGCTTAAAGTATCGGCGGATGATACTTTTGGACATTTACAAGCCAGTTTACAAGTCCCCGCGGCGAATTCGGGTCATCCGGTGGTCCTGATGCCGGGTCGAGGAAAGGTTTTAAACTTCCGTCAAAGCCCTTTGTATCATCAGGGTTATTGGCCGTCTTGGTCCACTTGGAATCCAGTGTCAAGGTAATCGTTCCTATGCTCTGCTCATCAAGAGTTTCATTTACATCGCCCAAATATCCACCGGATATATACCGGTAGACACCCTTAAGGCTCGTCGCAACATCCACCTTCGTCTTGTTCACATCATAAATCAGGGTGCCGATGTCCGTCAGGGAGTTGGTTCCTAACAACCATCCCGTCACCCAAATGCTGTTACTATCGTCCCTTAGGTCAAGATTCAGAGCCGTTATATCTTTTCCTCTCGGTGGTCTGCCCGGCAGGATGCTTTGCGCAAAATCTTCGCCGGGACTCCAGATTTCGTACAGTTTTTCGGTCTTACCTTCAAAATTCTTTTCGGTGTAGTAATCTATATACTGCGCATAATTCAGTATATTCGGATCTTCGCCATCCACATCGAGCACTAAATAACCGCTTGCCGAGCCCTTTCCCATTAGCCAGCCATTTGGGTCAGTTTCAAAATATGCGCTTGTGCCGCTCGCAGTCAACTTGTAAACAAGGATGTTGTG
>JBAPXT010000012.1:0-2451 GCA_049284355.1 Sedimentisphaerales bacterium | reverse complement strand
GGCTAAGATGCCCAATTATGGGGCCGAAACCGCCGATTTCAAGAGGTTTCCTTCCCCCCTGGAAACCTCTTGAATCTCTCTTAACCTAAGATCTCAAACTGTGCCACTTTCGCTGACGTCAGACAGTTCCTTTTTGTTCGCATCACTTAGATATTGCTGAATTTCTTTATTGATTTGACTATTAAGCGTATTTGTGTTCACCTCTTTTGGCGCCTTGTATTCTTCGTGTGTTGCTTCAATCGTCCCTGCAGGTATCCAGGTTTTTCTCGGCTGGTTTGTCAGTTTTTGAAAGATTTGTAAAACTTCTGTTCTTTCCAACTGTTTGTCTGCAAAAGCAACACCGCAAAGAGACAATAAAATAAGAAGCTGTGATACAATATCTTTCGTTTTCATAATTACCTCCTCCAAAATTATGTTAGTAAAAGTTATTTAACGACTATGCTATTGTTATCGGCAAGATTATCGAGCGTCTTCCTAAAACCTACGGCGATTCTGAATCGGAAAATGTTGATTGTTTTTAGGTGAGCTTCTTAAAGAATTAGAAAACCCCGAGATGAGGTTAGGAGAGGCGGTTAGACTGCTGTGTAGTCACCGGTTAGAAACTACCCCCGAAATATATCCTGGCACAGCGCACAATGCAAAATGCGATTTATGGGACAATGGCAGCAGTAGCGAAATAAGTAAGCGTTTACTGTTTATTCGGTCTTTTCAAGCCAGAAATCACAAAACAGCATCAAATCGTTGACATCGACGCGGCCATTAATGTCGAGGTCCGTTCCTTCGCAGTCGTTTACGTCACCACAGTTTGCTTCCTGCCAGTATGAGGCAAGCATTGCGAAGTCGGCAAAATCAACTTTGGTGTCACCGTTGAAGTCGCGTGTGCGGACATGAGAAAATGGAATATAATAAGCGAACTCAAAATTATCGTAGAACGCCACCATGCAGTTGCCTACAGCTGTAGCAATGTAATCAGCAATAAACCAGTCGCCAGCCACCGCATTGACATCGGTCTGAAAGGAAAATCCTTGATGAAGGTCGTCCTCCCAAGGATATATGAGCGGTTCTATTCCTGCTGCTTCCAAAGCATATGCCTCTGGGAGGTATCCGTAATTCCTATCTGCTCCTTCAATAACCAGGTCTACAGGATAGGGGTCAATAGTGTTGGCATCTGAGCTAATAATAATCGTAAGCTTAGTTCCAACCATAATGTCTTGGCCGTCAAACGGTGTGTTGCCATCAGCCAGATATACTTTTGTCGAAACTGCCCCTAAAGCCGGCGCAGTCATACAAAAAAATAATAGCAGAATTGTCTTTTTTTTCATAATTTATTACTCCGTGAATAAAGTATTATTGGAACCAGCGGCGCAGAAAATAAGGAGTGTAAGTATATGGGAAAGCATAATATATTTTGTTACACCCTCCATGGTCTTCCTTCAAATTCACACCGCAAATTATGCTATACGAGTCAGTGGCACAAGTCAAGAAAAAAGAAAAAAATGCGATGCATAGGAACGTATTAGGCAAATCAAGTCTCCACAAGGGAATCTGAGCTTTCAGGCTTAACCGGATAAAAGGATTAAGCAAACTGGACAAGGGTTTCGTTGAAAACGAGAAATTTGACATCAACGAGTATCTTGGCATGGCCTGGTCATTGATTCCAGAGGGCAGACTTTATCATGTCAAACTCAGGTTTCTGCCGGAAGTAGCCCATAATGTCACATAAGTTAAGTGGCATCTTGCACAAAAAGTTACTTTTGAGGACGACGGTTCTGCAACCGTTCAATTCCGTGTTAATGGGCTCAATGAGATAGCGTGGTGGTGATAAGGTGCAGATGCTTGCCCCTCCGACACTGCGGCAAAGAATCGTCCAAATAACCCAAAAAATGGTGAGAACCAACCATTTAGGAATTGCCCCTCACGTAATGCCAATCCCCTCAGACCTTGAGTTTGGAAAAGATTCACATTTGGTGTGAGGTCTGAACTTACAGTGTACACACATTATGTCTCTTTTTTGCTATCGAATGATAAGCACTTATAAATAAAGAGGTTGGGAAAGTGGAGCCAACGCGATTCGAACGCGCGACCTCTTGCATGCCATGCAAGCGCTCTCCCAACTGAGCTATGGCCCCAAAGTACAATAATATTAGCATAAAAGTACGGCCCCGGCAAATAAAATTCCTTGTCTCTGCCTTTCGACTAAATCCAGCATCAAGATGGTGTATGATTGCCTTCCCAAGACAAGCAAATTATAATATCTCTCAGGAACTGCTTATATAACTGGTGCGTATAAAAACAGTTAGAAAGGTAAAGACTGAAAGTTTTGATTAAAAGGCAAAGAATATTCATAACGGGGCGGGTGCAGGGGGTTGGGTTTCGTCCGGCTGTGTACAGAATAGCCTGCCAACTGGGGCTTTCCGGCTTTGTTTATAACGACACGAAGGGGGTAATAAT
>JBAPXT010000011.1:0-3532 GCA_049284355.1 Sedimentisphaerales bacterium | reverse complement strand
TTTTTAAGCAACAGGTCTTCAGGAGGATAACCGCCCACTGACATTTCGGGGAAAACTATAATATCAGCGCCCAAGTCGTATGCTTTGACGCTCAGCTTTTGCATCTTGTCGGTGTTTTTCCTGATATCGCCGACCGACGCATTAAATTGTGCTAATGCTATTCGCATATTTGCGATACCTTATCTTTTAGCCGTGCTGCCGCAGCCAGTCATCAATAGCCTTTGCGGCTTCACGCCCGCTGTTAATAGCCCGAACAACCAATGAGGCTCCATTGACTGTATCACCGGCAGCAAATACCCACGGCTCGCTGGTCTGGTAATTGTCTACGGCGGTATTACCTGAATCATCGAGCTTCAAACCCAATTCTTTCACAAGTCCGTTATGTGTTACATGAAGAAATCCCAATGCCAAAAGTACTATATCAGCTTTAAGAGTAAAATCGGTGCCTGTCAACTCTTTTAGTTTCCAAGTACCATTTTTTTTCATCCACTCAACCTGGCAGCACTGCATTTGGGCAACCCCGGTTTTTACACCGGAGAATTTCTTCGTCATTACAGCCCATTGGCGAAGGCAGCCTTCTTGGTGTGAAGAAGAAGTTCTCATAATCCGTGGCCACATAGGCCAGGGAGTATCAGGCGGCGGAGTTTCCGGCGGCTTCGGTAAAATCTCGAGCTGGTAAATTTCTTTCGCCCCCTGTCTGCGGGCTGTCCCAACGCAATCGCTTCCCGTATCGCCGCCTCCGATTACTACTACAATCTTGTTCTTCGCTGTTATAAATGAAGACCCCTCTGCAAGCTCATTGGCATAAAGCTTGTTCTGCGTTTTTAAATAGTCCATAGCAAACAGTATGTTCTCATATTCCCGTCCAGGTACGTTGAGATTGCGAGGCTGGCCCGCACCCATAGTAAGACAGATACAATCAAACTTATTTTTCAGGTATCGCGCAGAGATATCCTTTCCAACGTTGACACCGGGTTGAAATTCAACACCTTCGGCAATTAGTAATCCCACCCTGCGGTCAATAATACCCTTGGCAAGTTTAAAATCAGGAATACCATATCGCAACAGACCTCCTATCCGTCCATCCTTCTCAAAAACAACCACTTGATGGCCTGCGCGCGCCAGCTGTTGAGCAACTGTTAGCCCGGCAGGTCCAGAGCCAACCACAGCAACTTTTTTGCCGGTTTTTTGTTTAGCCGGCAGCGGTTTAATCCATCCTTCCCGGAAACCACGTTCAACAATCTGAAACTCGATATGTCTGATTAATACAGGCTCATCATTGATAGAAAGAGTGCACGCAGTTTCACAAGGTGCCGGGCACACTCGGCCAGTAATTTCAGGAAAATTATTAGTAGAGTGAAGCAATTCGCAGGCCTGCTGCCACTTGCCTTTATACACCAACTCATTAAGGTCCGGTATACAGTTTTTCAACGGACAGCCTGCGCCGTGGCAAAATGGTATGCCACAATCCATACACCTGGCCGTTTGCTGATGTATCTGCTCGGGTGTAAGTGATAAGTCAAGCTCGGCGAAATCGTGTATTCTCTCTTCAACCGGCCGATGTTCGATTTCCTGACGTTTATATTTTAGGAAGCCTTTTACTTCACCCATGAGAACACCTCTTCGGTTGCCGGGATTGTTTCAGTATCCCGCTGTTCAGCAGCACGCATCTTCTCCAATGCTTTGCGGTAATCTATCGGGACGACCTTCACGAACCTGCCAACCATGCTCGACCACGCATCCAAAATATATTGTGCACGCGCGCTGCCGGTCCATTTCAGGTGCTGCTGAATCAAATCATACAACAGATTTTTATCTTCTTCTTTCCAAACACTCTCCAGCTCAACCATATCAAGGTTACACATCGTATCAAATAATTGCACCTCATCGAGAACATAAGCAAGACCGCCGCTCATACCTGCGGCAAAATTGCATCCAGTCTTGCCGAGAACCACGACCAACCCACCTGTCATATACTCACAGCCATGGTCGCCTAAGCCTTCGACAACAGCCGTTGCTCCGCTATTTCGCACACAGAACCTTTCACCAGCCGTTCCATTGATAAAGACCTGGCCTGATGTGGCGCCATAAAGCACAGTATTGCCAACAATAATATTTTCATGACTCATAAACGGCGAACCTTCCGGCGTTTTGACAATAATTCGCCCACCGGAAAGACCTTTGCCCAAATAGTCGTTACTATTACCAACCAGCTTCAAGGTCACACCGGGAGCCAGAAACGCTCCAAAGCTTTGCCCTGCAGAACCTTGCAAAACAACCTGCAGTGTGTCATCAGGCAATCCTTTTTCACCACATTTTTTAATTATTCGATTGCTCAAAATTGCTCCGACTGTCCGGTTTATGTTACGAATCGGCATCTCTATAACTGTATGTTGGGCTCGCTCAATCGCTGGTTTGGCTTTTTCCAATATCTGCCAATCAAGATGGTCACCGAGTTTGTCCGCCTGTGGATTCGTCGACCTTATCGCCCTGCCATCCGATACATCCGGCCGGCAAAAAATCGCAGAGAAATCCAACCCTTTTGCTTTCCAGTGGTCAATCGCTGTGCGGGTTTGCAGTCTATTTACTCTGCCGACCATATCCTCAAATTTTTTAAATCCGAGCTGTGACATTATTTGGCGCACTTCTTCAGCTACAAAATACATAAACCTCTCAACATATTCAGGTTTTCCCGCAAAGCGTTTCCGCAATTCGACGTCTTGCGTGCCGATTCCAAAGGGACAAGCTCCCTGATGGCATTTGCGAAGGAGGGTACAACCAAGCGTTACCAAAGCAGCCGTCCCAAAGCCAAATTTTTCGGCTCCAAGCAAGGCCGCGATAACAACATCTCTGCCCGTTTTGATTTGGCCATCAACCTGAACTCTAATTCTATTTCGCAAATTATTCATTACCAGAACCTGTTGAGTCTCAGCCAAACCCAGCTCCCAAGGGCAGCCGGTATGTTTTATTGAAGAAAGAGGGCTTGCGCCGGTGCCGCCGTCATGACCACTGATAAGAACCTCGTCTGCATTGCCTTTGGCAACTCCGGCAGCGATTGTGCCAACTCCAACTTCAGCAACAAGCTTAACTGAAACTTTAACTCCGGGGTTGCTACACTTGAGGTCATATATAAGCTGTGCCAGGTCTTCGATTGAATATATATCATGGTGCGGAGGAGGCGATATCAGCGTCACTCCCGGCGTAGAATAGCGAAGCCGGGCAATTTCTTCGGTAACTTTATGACCCGGTATCTGTCCGCCTTCACCTGGTTTTGCACCCTGTGCTATCTTTATCTGCAGCTCTTTTGCATGAGCGAGGTAATTCAGTGTAACTCCAAACCGTCCACTGGCAACCTGCTTAATAGCACAGTTTTTCGAATCACCGTTGGGTTCCGGGGTGTAACGAGAAGGGTCTTCACCGCCTTCACCGGTGTTGCTCATCGCACCTATACGATTCATTGCGACAGCTATGCACTCATGTGCTTCTTTGCTGATTGAACCGTGACTCATTGCACCCGTGCAGAATCTTTTGA
>JBAPXT010000010.1:0-7886 GCA_049284355.1 Sedimentisphaerales bacterium | reverse complement strand
CTGTCGTAGGCAAAAATAAAGCGTTTAGTTTCACAGCCGCTGTCGGCATCTACGCTAATATATACCAACCCTACAGGTTTCTGTTCGCTTCCGCCGCTTGGCCCGGCTATGCCCGTTATACTTATGGCAAAATCTGTCCCAGCCCTTTTTCTGGCACCCTGGGCCATAGCCTCTGCTATCTTGGAGCTTACAGCACCGTGCTTTTCAATTAAATCGGCTTCTACGCCAAGCTCGCTGATTTTAGCAGTGTCGCCGTAAGTAACCCAGCCGTATGTGAAATATCGGCTGGCTCCGGGGATGTCGGTTAGTAACTTCGCCAAAGTACCGCCGGTGCAGGATTCAGCTACGGCAATTGTCTTTTTCTGTTTAGCTAATTTTGCACCCACCACTTCAGCCAATGTCTGTTCCCCTGTGCCGTAAATCAGCTCTCCAAGGGTATTTCGCAGCGTTTTTTCGTCCTTTTCAGCCATTTGTTGTGCCTTATCTTTATCTTCTGCCGTTGCGATAATGGTCAGGGTAATTACGCCATGTTCAACTGTGCAGTTAATCAGCGGATTCCTGCCTCGCTGCATAAGGTCACCGAGTTTCTCGGCAATAACTGATTCACCTGCCCCGAAGCATTTCAGTTTCAGCATAACCACTGCTTGTTTGCTGGCAAATCTTTTCAGCTCTGCAAAAACCGACTCTTCGAACATTTGCTTCATTTCCAATGGCACACCAGGCATAGCGAAAAACAATTTGCCCTTTGATTCTGCCCTTATACCCGGAGCAGTGCCGAGATTATTTTCAATGGCTTTCGCACCAGCCGGTATATATGCCTGGATTTTATTCTTTTGGGGCATCGGCCGCTCTCTGTGGGCGAATATATTTTGAATCTTCTCGAGAAGCTCACTTTGTAACTGCAGTTCGCTGCCGAGAAATTTTGCAAACGCCTGTCGCGTTAAATCGTCATCTGTCGGGCCAAGCCCGCCGGTTACTAACACCATATCCGCATCGCCACTTGCCAAATTCAGCATTTGCACAATCGAATCTATCTCATCGCCGATGGTGTAGGAGCTAATTACAGGTATATCGATAGCAAGTAATCTTTCACTTAGATATGAGGCGTTAGTGCTTAGTGTCTGACCGGTGAGCAGCTCATTGCCGATGCTGACGATACTTGCCTTTATCATAAGGTCTGTTTTACCGCCGAGTTTTTAACATTGTCAT
This sequence comes from Sedimentisphaerales bacterium, assembly GCA_049284355.1. Taxonomy (GTDB): domain Bacteria; phylum Planctomycetota; class Phycisphaerae; order Sedimentisphaerales; family Anaerobacaceae; genus CAIYOL01. Next base: position 6,677 of record JBAPXT010000010.1, on the reverse strand, counting down.
TCCTGCGGAAGCAGGAGTCCATATTCTCTTTTCTCTCTGCGTTCTTGGCGATCTCCGTGGTTAATCTTTTTTTAAGTACTCCGATTTTAATCCCAGATTCAGCCACAAACAAGCAAAATTCCCTTCTTGCCGTTGCCAAGCAAGCGAAGTGTATCGTATACCCATGTTCTTAGTAGGGTGAGTAACGCCGGAGCTCACCGGCGCGGATGGAACACAGCGGAGTCCCCGTCCAGTGTAGCGCCTTGTTATCTAATTTACTTCATCTCCCGCAACCTCTGACTGCTGCCTGGATGACAAATCCAGCATTCATTCCTGCGGTGAGATTGATTGCCTCGTTTATGACTTGGTCGGAAATACCAGCTTGCTTAGCCGTTTTCACCCTCGCAGCCGTGCAGTCGGGACAGCCTTTCGTTGTAGCCACCGCCAAGCCGATCAAATGTCTTTCTCTCTCGGTTAGTTCCCCATCAAAACGACCACCAAATACTGGATCACCTGCAGCCGTCTGAGCCTGAACCAAAGAGAAATCAGTATACTTCATCTTTTGTCCTTTCTCTTGTCTAACATTATAACACGTTTCGTCTGGCAGACTTACCGTATAACACGCATAGGATTACACTATAGAAGGAGGATTTACAAGAAAAAGAACACAGGATGATGTGCAATTTTTACTATAATTCAATTAGTGCCTTAATAACACCATCACGATACTCAGCAACCATATCAAAGGCCTGCTGGGTCTGTTCCAGTTTGAATCTATGGGTTATCATAAAATCGACTTCTACTCTGCCGGCAGCTATCAAATCAATTGCCCTCTGTGTGCAGTCGTTCTGCCTGCGAACATTTACAATAGTGATTTCTTTCCTGCGTATTTTGTCAATAATAAACGAGATTCTTTCAAAACGCGGAATCCCGATTAGCATTAGTTTGCCGCCTGGCTTGAGTAACTCTATCGCTTGGTCGATTGTCTCTTGTTGACTCGCACATTCAAAGACCACATCCACCCCGGCTGGCTCCAGTCGAAGAATTTCTTTGACTATATCTCCTTTGTCCGGATTCCCAACCCACGTTGCGCCGTTTTTTTTCGCTGCTTCTGCACGTTCCTCGATTTTTTCTGTTACGTAACAGGCATTTGCATTTTCAGCCTTGGCGCTGACTAAACAGCTCAAGCCTATCGGGCCTGCACCGAGTATCGCTGTGGCCGTGTTTTCTAACAGGCAAGCTTGCTTAACAGCATATATCCCTATAGCCAACGGTTCACACAATACCCCCTGTTCAAAGGTGATTTTGCCGTCGATGGGAAAGCAACAATCCTCAGGCATAACAATATATTCACATAAACAACCACTTGTCTGGCCAGGGCAGCCAAGAAATTTCAGATTTCGGCAGGTATTCTTTCTGCCCTGTTTGCATTGGTCGCAATTGTTACAAGCTATCGCAGGATCAACTACAACACTATCACCGGCCTTAACGCGAGTAACTGCCCTGCCGACAGCTTTAACTGTCGCCGCACATTCATGGCCGACTACAAAGGGATATTCAACAATTTGTGAACCGATTCTGCCGGTTTCATAGTAATGCACGTCGGAGCCGCAGACACCAACCACTTCGACTTTCAGTAAAATATCATTATCTTTTTTTACAGTCGGCTCAGGTACATTCACTATCTTCATCTGCCGTATACCGCTCAATACAATAGCCTTCACAAAATCTCTCCGAGAAAACGTCAGTTTTGTTAACTGGTAACATAAAATCCGTCTATTTATGTCAGTATTATCTTATAGCAAAAAAATGAATTTTCCACCATAGATTACCGATAATATAATGCTCCCCCGCTGGGAAAAAACAAAAGCTGACCTTGAAAAGCTGCTTGGAAAAGCCGGTTGTTTTACTGGATTTCTCGGACTTTTTTTGCTATAATAAAGGGTCACAAGTGGTTTGGGCTAAATTCCCCGAGGCGGGTTGAAGATGAAGAGATTTTTATTAATCGCGGCATTTGCTCTGTGCTGGACGCAAGTTTCGGCACAAACACTATACGTCCCCTCTGGAGAATACAGCAGTATCCAGTCAGCAATTAACGATGCCAATAATGGCGATACCGTCGTAGTTTCAGCCGGTACATACCAGGAGAATATCAATTTTCTGGGGAAAGCCATTACGGTGCGGTCCATCGACCCCAACGACCCAAACGTAGTGGCAGAAACGATTATTGACGGCAACGCACCGGCTGACAGCAACTTCGGCTCCGTGGTAATATTCAACAGCGGCGAAGACACCAATTCGGTGTTGAGCGGCTTTACTATTACCGGCGGCACAGGCTCATGGCTGCTGATAGCCTGGGAATTCCACGGAATCTACTGGAACCGCTGCGGTGGCGGCGTCCTCTGTTGCAATATGTCCGCACCGACTATCAGCAAAAATGTTTTTACTGGTAATGCCGCTGGTCAGGGTGGCGGTATTTATGTCTACGGAAACCCCGTGAACCCCAATGACCCATCAAATCCGCCCGTTCATGTCCGCCCTGTCATTGCCAAGAATACATTTGCCAATAATATCGCCAGCGGAGCTCACGGTTTTCCACCTCCTAATAATAATTATCCAAACGGTGACCACGGCGACGGCGGCGCCATCGTCGCCTTCCAGGGCGTCGATGCCACGATAACCGGCAATTTAATCAAGAACAATCACGCGGATATGTACGGCGGTGGAATACATCTGCGACAGTGGAGTAATAGTCTTATTGAAAATGATCGGATAACAGACAACGATTCAGCCCTTGGTGCCGGTGTTCATATAACATACAACTCCAGTCCAACAGTCAGGAATAATCTGATTAAATCCAACACGGCTGGAGATTTTGGCGGCGGCGGAATTTACGTCCTCCAATACTCTTGCCCGCTTATCGAGCACAATGTGATAACAGAAAATGAATCCACCAACGGTGCCGGCATTTATGTCGCAGGCACTGGCTGCATCGCTACGATACGCAACAACCTCATTTTCAATAATGTAAATGGCGCAGGTATAAGGGTAAAAGGTACTTCAACAGCAACCATCATCAATAATACATTGGTTGGAAACACGGCATCACCGAGTTACGGCGGTGGTGTTTGCTGTTTGACCAGTTCTGTTATTGTTATTGAAAACAATATAATCGCCTCAAACGGCAGCGCCTATGGCATATATCTCTTAAATACAAAGCCTCCGCCTGTAACAAAATATAACAACGTATGGGGAAATGGAGCAGGTAACTATAATGCGGTTATCGGCGACCAGACCGGAATAAATGGCAATATATCAGTCGACCCCTGCTTTGTCGACCTGCAAGGCAACGATTACCATCTCAAAAGCAACGGCTGGCGATGGGACGTCCAGAGCAATCAATGGTTCCACGATGATACCACCAGCAGATGTATCGATGCAGGAAACCCGGGATACGTTCTGGCAGATGAGCTTCTATTTGTGCCGGATGACCCCAACGGCCAATTTTCGGAGAACCTGCGAATCAATATGGGTGCTTACGGCGGGACTAAAGAGGCCTCATTGCCGCCCCACAACTGGGCCATCCTCGCCGATATAACAAACAACGGTATTGTTGACCTTAAAGACCTGGTTGTCTTTGCACAGTTATGGCTTAAGACCGGTACAAATAATCCCGCCGACTTTGACCGAAATGGAGCTGTTAATTTTGCTGATTTTGCGGCTTTTGCAAATGACTGGCTCAGACAAACGTCTTGGTATTAGTCAAACCTTTCCGCAACGATAGCTATTCTCGGTATTCCATTTAATGAAATAATTCAATAAAAATAGTTTTCAATATAGAGATAGAGCCGCTTATGACCTTCCTTTATGGCTGGATATGTCAGTTGGCAATCGAAACCATAAAACTCAATTAGCCGTGAACAGATTCAAAAGGCACTTCATATTTCAACTATTAAAAGTTGTTAACGGCTGAGAATTTTGTTATACTTTTCCTAATAAAAACGTAAAGGAAAAAACAGATATGAGCAAATCAAGAGGTTTTATTAAACTTTTTATCCCCAGTGCTACAGTATTTATATCGAGTTTTTGCATTATGGTGCTTGAACTGGTTGCCAGCCGACTAATCGCCCGTCATCTCGGCTCGTCTCTTTATACGTGGACGGCGGTAATAGGTGTAGTCCTTGCTGGCATTACCATAGGCAATTACCTTGGCGGACGAATCGCAGACCGATTTGAGGCCAGAAAAGTACTGGCGATACAGTTTGTGCTCTCTTCAGCCGCCTGTGTTTTAACCGTTATCCTCAATAACACTGTCGGTGATTGGATGTTGTTGTGGCAGTTCAGTTGGCCAATACGAGTGTTTAGTCATGTCTCAATAGTATTTCTGGTACCATCGATTTTACTGGGCACGATAAGCCCCGTAGTGGCCAAGATGGCTCTGGATAAAGGAATGGCGACAGGAAGAACAGTTGGTGATATCTACGCTTGGGGTGCTGCAGGCAGTATAGCCGGAACATTTGCGGCCGGTTACTATCTTATCGCCACAATGGGAACTATCGCTATTATCTGGACGGTTGGAGGGGTATTGCTCATGATGGCCATTTTGTATAGGCCGCGGTTTTGGGGCGTGTATTTATGGGCGGCCATCTTCGCCGCCGTCCTGACGATGGGAATGGTACCTGCTGGCGCTGCGATCGCATTGAGAGAAAAACCAGACCCAAGTGTAATTTATCAGGATGAAAGTCAATACTGTAATATCAAAGTAAAACGTACCTCTGAAGCAGTTGATAAGCGAGCATTTATACAGGACAAGCTGATGCACAGCGAAATCATAATGGGTAACATACTTGATTTGCAGTACTCCTATGAGCAAATCTATGCTGCGATTACTCACCGACTAAGTGGCACTAAGCAGAAGCTTTCCATTTTTGTAATAGGTGGAGGTGGGTATGTGTTTCCTCGATACGTTGAAAAGGTCTGGCCCGGAAGCCGCGTTGATGTTGCAGAAATCGACCCAGGTGTGACAGAAGCAGCTACCCGGGCTTTTGGCCTTCCCAGAAATACTTCTATTCGAACATATACCAAGGACGCCCGAAACTATATCGATGAACTGTTACGCCAGGAGGAAAATACCGGTCAAATAAACCGCTACGATTTCATCTACGAAGATGCTCTGAATGACTACTCCATACCGTATCAACTCACAACAAAAGAATTTAATGACAAACTTGCCAAGCTGCTCACTGATGACGGTGTATATATGGTTGAACTTATCGATGTCTTTGACAGCAGTTTGCTCTTGGGGGCTTTTGTCTCTACTCTCGAAAAAACCTTTCCCTATGTTTATGTAGTTACAGAAGCAAAGCAAATACGTTCGCTTCACGACACTTTTGTGATTGTTGCAGCTATGCGACAGCTGAACCTTGAGAACCTCAGCAGCTATTACAAACAGGCAAGCTTGGATTTGTGGATGTTCAACGACAAGGATATTAAGCTGATAAAAGAAAAATCTCAACATATGGTCCTTACCGATGATTACGCACCCGTTGAAAATCTCCTGACCCCGGCGGTTCACAGTAGCGTCAAAGAGTTTCTTGTTGACAGGTACCTTGAAGATGCGCAAAAACTAAAAAAACAAGGTAAATTGGACAAAGCAGTTGCTAACTACAGAAAAGCTATACAAACCGAACCAGCCATCTCTATTAAAGCGTATAATGAAATCGCATTGATTTTTGCTGAACAGGGTAAACTTGAAGAAGCTGTCGAAACCTTCAAAAAGGTACTGGCATACAACGAGCAATCCGGTTTAAAAAACAATATGGCAAATATTCACCATAGCCTGAGCACCGCCTTAGAAAGACTGGGAAGAGTTCAGGATGCCAATAAAGAAGTCGAGCAGGCGGTTCAGGAATACCTTCAGCAGTTAAGCAAAACGCCTGATAACGTTAAAACACTTGCTAATTTCGGTAATTTACTTGCAAGCAACGGAAGATTCGCGGAAGCTTCTGAATACTTCCAGAAAGCAGTCAATCTGGACCCTGCAGATTTGACTAACCAGTTCAACCTGATACAGGCCTTCGAATTAGCCGGCCAACTCGACCAGGCTATCGAGGCAAACCAAAAAGCAATAGGGTTTTTCGCAAAATACAAAAAACAAGAAGAAACAGAGAAGTTGCAGCAGTATCTTGAACTGCTTGTGTTAAAAAAGCCAAAAAACCAGAATCAACTCAATTAGCCGTATCAGCGACTTTTTCAAATAACAGGTCTGTTACCGTATTATTGGGGTCAACTGGAAGATAGTGTGCAGCAGGAATATATGCAGTAAATGTCGGAAAGCTAGTCCACGTTGCATGCCAGGTTTTATAGTCCTCCGAAACGATGCCGGTGAACCAGTCAATGCGATTTCCTTCAAGCCATGTTTCGCCGATATCTATGTGGAAGAAGTCCACAACGACCTCCACCCCAAGTTCACGACTGGCGGGCGAGTACTGAACCGTCCATTGGCCAAGCTTAAAAAGTGCTTTGCCTACTATCATCGGCTTTTGGGCGATTCTTTTGCTCGGCACCACCGGCATAAAACCGCTGTCAATCACCGCAGATGAAATCGTTCCGTCCGGCTCAAAGACAAACTCCCACTCGGTTTCTTTGTCTTTCCATTTGCCGGCAAAGGCGGCCGGGAACTGCCCCCCGCCTTCAAT
>JBAPXT010000009.1:0-1696 GCA_049284355.1 Sedimentisphaerales bacterium | reverse complement strand
ACCCAGTAGGGCAAGGTCTCAGGCCCAGCAGGTCCAGTCAATAACGAATTAACCATTTAACCAATTAACTACTAACAATGAACTATGAACAATTTACAATGAACCGCGAACCCCAATCCTCAATTCACCAATTCTCTAAAGATGGTGAGCCTGCCTGCACTGAGCAAGGTCGAAGTGTCGAACCATTCTCTAATCCGCTAATTCTCTTCGCCTTCGGCGGTGTTAATTTAGGCAATATTTATTTAAGTAATCAGTTTAATCTGGGTAATCTGTGATTAAAAATCTTTCAATCAAAAATAATAAATTATGCGAAACGAACCCAATTTTGAAAGACTTACAATGCGTCAAAAGCCAACAAAGTTCTATGTGTCAGACGTTTTGTGTTTTTTGAGCCAATTTTGCGCCCACTGCTCGGCCTGCTCTTTTCTTTGCAGCTTCCCTTCTAATTGGGCGATATACATCTCTTCAGCCAACTGTCCCAGCCCCGGCCCCTGCACCGCACCTAATCTAATCAGAGCGTGACCATCAAGCAGGGGTTTAGGTCGTAACTCAACGTCGCCCAGCGCTTTTATTCGCCTCCTCAAACTTACCAATGCAGCAACGCTTTTGCGTTCAGCTTTTTGAATCGCTCTTTGTAGTTCGTACAGGTCCCAAAAATATGGCTCGCTGACAATCAGCTTCAGTTGCGATAAAGGCATCTTATCATCGAGCAGTTTTCCTCTGTTGGCCAACAGGAATTTTATATGCTTGGTTTGATTTCTGCTAAGTTTTAAAACCTCGCATTTCTCCATCGCAAATTCCGTCGGACAGCCGCTAAAAAGACAAGCTAATGCCGGAGGAAAACCGCTTTTCTTCCGCAGTTGACTTAATACCTTAATTGCCGGTTCCATCTTTTCGCCGGCAAAGCCTGGAAAAATCGCTTCGGCTAATCCGCTTTTGGCCAGCAGTGACACGCCTGCAGAACGGTTGGATCCGACCAAAATGGCCTCCAATTCCATCGCTATACGTTCGCCGCTTATTTTAGAGATGTTTTTTGCATTACCGCAAATTGCCGAAAAGGTCTGCGGCTCAATCGCAAATCCAAGTTGAGTTGAAAACCGCACCGCCCGTAACATTCGCAGGTAATCCTCGCCAAACCGCTCGACAGGATTGCCGATGGTTCGTATCAGCTCTTTTTTGAGGTCAGCCTGGCCGCCGACGTAATCGATAACTTCTTTTTTCAGCGGGTCGTAAAACATTCCGTTGATGGTGAAGTCTCTTCGGCTGGCATCTTCCGCTGCGCCGGCAAATTTAACGGCAGCTGGATGTCTGCCGTCGGCATAGCCGGTTTCGGTTCTGAACGTTGCCACTTCCACCTGCTTGCCTTCAATCAAAACAATAACTACCCCAAATCTCGCCCCGACCTTTAGCGTGCGTTTGAACATCTTTATTACATCTTCGGGACAGGCGTTTGTAGTAACATCATAATCACTGGCGGCCCTGCCCAGCAGCATATCGCGCACACAGCCCCCCGCCAGCAAAGCCTCGAAGTCATTGCGTCGTAATCGCTTAATTATCTTTATAGCCGCCTGTTTGTTTGTCATTTGCTGCTCCGCTGCAGTATAGTTACCGCCATAGTCCCCCACTGGCGCCGCTCCATTACTTCAAATCGGCCATACCATTCCAACAACTCTATGCGTTTCTCAGTCCTGACCAC
>JBAPXT010000008.1:0-1735 GCA_049284355.1 Sedimentisphaerales bacterium | reverse complement strand
CCCGTATCCGGGTATCGAGTGTGGCGGTATATACGAACGCTGGGATGAAACCAGGAATCCAAAGGGCTATGAGGGACACTCGCCTCGCGTTAATGCTGCCCTTGCGCCCGGGAAATGGCAGACCTTCGATATTGTTTTCCGCGCCGCCCGTTTCGACAAGAACGGCTCCAAAATTGTCAACGCCAGGTTTGAAAAGATAGTCCTCAATGGCGTGCTCATCCACGAAAACGTCGAACTCACCGGCCCGACTCGCGGCCCGATGTTTCCTGATGACAGGCCCCTCGGCCCCCTTCGCCTGCAGGGCGACCATGGCCCCGTCGCTTTCCGCAATATCTGGCTTTCACCACTCAACTAATAACAGGTTGAGAAAGGGTTATCGCCCAAGGCCTGTTTATCCTCAGCGTCATCGAATGACCTGAAAGGATGTTTATTTGTAACAATTACCGCGAAATGGAGTACCTAACCTCCCGTTTTCAATGCGGTTTTTTCTTGCTTTTTGAAGCCAATTATGGCATATTATCGGCATGAGAGGATTCTGGTTAGCCCATTAAAATAATGACTCTTGCCTTTTTTGGAGGGCAGAAAAATGGCAGGTTTTAAAACTTCAAGAGTATTGTGTTTTGTTGCGTCGTTGCTGTTTGTGCCGTTGGGGATCAGTAAGGGATCGATATATCTGACGGTAAACAGCCAGAATATCAGCGAAGTGACATTGACAAGGGGGCAATCGTGCAGCATCGAGATAATGTCGAATAACACCAGCGAATATGTAGCTCATATAGGTTTTCAGGTTCCCGACATCCTCGGGCCATTTGAATATGCAACTACGATGCCGCAAGCGGGGGAATTTGCGACGGTGATTCCGTACAATGGGGCACCGTTTACCAATGCATTCGAGGTCATGGCGACAGGCGGCCCCGTGCCGGGAGTGCATTTTGTTTTCCATTATACAGCGGCCGAAGTTGGTCAGGTAACGCTTTATCTTTGCAGCCCCTCTGGTCATTTGTTGGATTCGTTATTGATTACAGTGACGCCGCCACCGCCGGTCGTAGGGGTTTGCTGTAATCCGGCGGGGAACTCCTGCGATATCATGAAACAAACGGAATGCATGTTTGTATGGCTGGGCCCCGACGGCGATTGTAATCAGTGCTTGCCGCAGGGGGCCTGTTGCGATCATGGTTCAGGCATGTGTTCTATATCGAGACAATATGACTGTATGTACTCATGGCTGGGCCCCGACACCGATTGTAGCGCGTGCCAGCAACCTCCGCCGCCTCCACCGCCTCCACCTTCGGTGGCACTCCAGCGATTTGAAATCAATCAGTGTTTCCAGAAAGTTGATGGTATCGCTGATCAGAATTATGCCCTTATCGAAACTAAGCCGTTTGACGTAAATGTAACCTTAAGCGCCACAGAGAACAAAACGGTTAAAGTTGAATTGGAGGTACTTGGCGTCAAAACAGATTATAACGAGATTGATGTGGAAGCGGGCAAGGCGAATACACTTCATTTTCTCTTCGACTATAACGACACAAAGGGTATGAAAGCCGGCGGCTACAATTTTTTTCTTACTGTTAAAGAGATTAATGATGCCGTCCTTATCTCCTGGTCGAATACTTATGCGTTCAAAAGCTCTAAAATTGTCCGCATACTCGTTGCGAAAATCCAGTTCGATTTCGCGAATGATTTTGAACCCGTAAACTGGAATGACAGATATTTGACATTCGCTGAGCAGGTC
>JBAPXT010000007.1:0-19235 GCA_049284355.1 Sedimentisphaerales bacterium | reverse complement strand
GCGACCAGCCGCCGGCGGTTATCAACTTCAAGGACTTTGCCGTTTTGGCGAATAATTGGCTTGAAGAGAAACTGTGGCCGTAATCAGCGGTGATACGAGGCTAAGTTAAATATAGCCAATTGAGTTTACATCAATTCGGGGCCTATGCTGAGTAATCAGTATAGGCCCCGGCTGTTTTTGTATGGAGGACATAAGAGAGCGAAAAACACAAAGACGCGGCGTAAGATTCAAAGAAAGGCCGATTTGGGACTATTTTGCTGTGAACTGAATGGGGCAGGCAGGCAGGTGGGGTTGAGTGGGGGGGATGAAGGATGGGCGAGGGAAGAGCAGTGAATTAGCGAATTAGGTAAAAAATCAACAAACAATAAGATTGCATGGGTAGATTTTAAATTCAGGATGCTGGAGAGATTGTCTCGACAAGGATTTCGGCGGCCTGAGAGTAGTTTTTGGCTGTTAAATGGGGTTTTTTGGTCCAAGTTTGGGTAAAAAATGTATGAATTTGGTGAAAAAGTTATTGCCAATAGAATGTTTGACGATTATTATGACAATTTCGGTTGTAAGGATTAACGGCTACCGAAGCCAAATTGAGCCCGTGGGTTCTAACGGGACTGTAGGTGTGAGAAAATGGTGTTGACAGGATAAGTGAACAGTGCAGCGTAGAGGACTAAACAACCTGTGCAGCTGTGCTTTTGCGCAAATGGTGGCCTGGGAATCGGCGTTTCTGCTTCAATGCCAGGAAACGAACGAGGTTTGTTATTTCCGGAGGCGGTCGATGTAGTGTAATGGCAGACTACAACCTGTGTTCGTTTCGGGTGTGTTGTTGAGGTGGAAACTATTTTAGGTTTCCACTTTTTTTTGGTTTGGATTGGGCCTTATTTAACGATGGAAAAGAGAACCCTTGAGTTAGGAAGCTGAAGAGAGATGAGTCAGGAAATAATAAGAATAGTCGACAACATAGCCCACGATAAAAATATCGACAGGGAATCCATATTTGCGGATTTGGAAGAAGCAATGGTTTCGGCGGTGAGGAAGCAATTCGGTGAGCCGGAGAGCGAAATAGCCGTACATATCGACCGTGCGACGGGAGAAATCATTGCCTTTAAAGACAAAGTACAAATAGATATGACACACCTTGGGCGAATCCCCGCGCAAACGGCCAAGCAGGTGATGATTCAGAAGATAAAGGCCAATGAGCGGGACAGTATCTATGCGGAGTTTATCCGGCGAAAAGGGACAATTGTGAGCGGCTCGGTTGTTCGATACGAAAGCGGAACATTAATTGTTAATTTGGACCACCGCGCCGAAGGCTTTATGCCGAAGAACGAGCAGATAATGGGACAGAGTCATCGTCCAGGCGAAAGAATTCGATGCCTGATTTTTGACGTGAAAGAAGCAGCGGGTCAGGTGAAGATTATTCTCTCGCGGACGCATCCTGATTTTATCCGCAGATTGTTCGAGCTGGAGGTGCCGGAGATTTCAGAAAATATTATCGAAATACGTGCGCTGGTACGGGAAGCTGGGTATCGAAGTAAGGTTGCGGTCGCCTCGCTTGATGAGAAGGTCGACCCTGTTGGGGCGTGCGTTGGTGTCCGAGGCAGCAGGATAAAGAACATAGTTGATGAGCTTGGCGGGGAGAAGATAGATATTGTGCGGTGGAACGAGTCATCGCAGGTGCTTATCGCCAATGGTTTGATGCCGGCCAAGGTCAGCGAAATTGCATTGTGTTTTGAGCTTGGCAGGGCGACGGTAGTGGTGGACGAGGACCAGCTCAGCTTAGCTATCGGCAAGCACGGGCAGAATGTACGGCTGGCCGCGAGGCTGACGGGCTGGGACATCGATATCCTGACACCTGAAGAATACAATCAGGGCATAGAAAGATTGACGAGCTGCGTGAAGAGCGCCGGCGCTGATGATAAATTGGTTGACAAGCTGATAGCGCTTGGAGTTGTATCTGTTCTGGATTTAGAAGACGTCGGGGCTGAGCCACTAATTAACGAACTTGGTATTGATGCTGAATTAACCGGGAAACTGGTCGCGACAGCAAGCGAAGAAGCCAAGCGATTGGCGGCTGAGCCGAAGAAGCAGGCGGAAAGCATACTGGAGCAGCAAGGCGCCCGCCAAGGTGACGAACCAGCCTTTGGCGGAGAGGTAGAAGTGACAGATAACGAACAGCAGCGAATAGCAGATGAAAAAGAACCTGAATTCAACGTGTAAGAGGTGGAGTTTTTTTGGCAGCTACGAGAGTATTCATTTTGGCAAAGGAACTTGGGGTAAAAAGCACCGCTATAGTGAAGAAGTGTCAGGATGAGGGTCTGGACGTTAAGAACCATATGTCGTGGATTTCAGCCGGCTTGACGGCGACTATTCGCGAATGGTTCAGCGAAGGAGAACATTCCACAACGGTTGAGACGGCTGAGAAGGTAGATTTGAAGAAGGTCCGACTCAAGAAAAAGCCAGAGCAAAAACAAACAGCGAAGAAAACAAAAGCAAAGCAAGCAGAGGAGGCCAAATCCACAGAGACCGCAGCAGAAGCAGCACCGCCCAAAGAGGAGGCTGCGACTGCGGTGGTCAGTGAAGCAGCGGCAACAATAAAAGAGGAACCGAAGGAAGAAAAGCGCGAGCCTGAGCCGATATTGCCGGCCGGGCCGATGTTAGAGAAGCCCGGGCCAGCCCGGCTGAGCGGTCCGCAGGTAGTTCGCGTCGAAGCGCCGGAACCAGTAGAACCACCAAAGTCGAAGCCGAGAACAAGATATAATAAGCCAGTTACCGAGCCGTTAATGTATGACAAAGAACCTTTGGAAGAATCAACTCTGGATTCGCCAAAGAGGGAAAAAGGACGAGCGCCAAAGCGACACAAAGAGCGGACGTCCGGGCGTCGTCGTGATGAGGAAGAGGCAGAAGCTGCAAGAAGGTTTAGATTCAGCAAATGGCGTAAAACGGATATTGACGAAAGACAAGCTCGGCTTGATGCAGCCCTAGGCGAAGGTCTGCGCTTAAAACCGACGCGCAGAATCATTACCAAGTTCCATGCAAAAGTTATAGAAGTTGGTAAGCCGGGAAAAGCGACCATAAGCGAGCCTATTACCGTAAAGGGTTTATCTTCGGTTTTGGCGGTCAAATCGGCGGATATTATCAGCAAATTGATGCAACAGGGAATAATGGCCACAGCTAATCAGGTGATAAGCTCCGATGTTGCGGAGCTGGTAGCTCTGGAATTCGGTACGGAACTGGTCGTAGAGCGTAAAAAGACTCTGGAAGAGCAGATACGTGCTGAATTTGACTCTCGTGAGAGAAAGCATCCTGAGAAGCGTTCGGTGGTGGCTGCGATGCTCGGCCATGTTGACCACGGCAAGACCAGCCTGCTGGACAAGATACGGTCGACTCATATAGCGGCCGGCGAGGCCGGCGGCATTACACAGCATATCGGCGCATATCAGGTCAGCTGGGACGATAAGAAGGTGACATTCCTTGATACACCGGGTCACGAGGCGTTTACAGCGATGCGGGCGCGAGGCGCCAATATGACCGATGTAGTGGTTCTGACGGTTGCTATCGGTGACGGTGTGATGCCCCAAACCGTTGAGGCGATACATCATGCTCGTGCAGCGGGTGTTCCGATTATTGTGGCGTTAAATAAAATAGATTTGGGCGGCACCGATGTAAATCGAGTTTACTCGCAGTTAGCAGAGCAGGGGCTGTCGCCTGTGGAATGGGGAGGGCAGACAGAAGTTGTAAAAACCAGTGCGATGAGCGGCGAAGGGGTTAATGATTTGCTCGAACACCTTGATTATACAGCTGATTTGCTCGACCTGAAAGCAGATAACACGGTACCAGCAACGGGATGGGTAGTTGAGGCGAAGATGTCCCCTCAGCTTGGTGCGGTGGCGACTCTTTTAATTAAAGAAGGCCGGATAAGCAAGGGCGATATAGTTCTTGCCGGCGGCGCCTTCGGGAGAGTGAAAAGCTTAAAAGACAGCTTCGGCAAGAAAATAAAGGTAGCTACCAGCTCTATGCCGGTGGAGATAAGCGGTCTGAGCGATGTACCGCAGGCAGGCGACAGGTTTTACGTTCTGGATGATATTAACAAGGCCAAAGCCGCCGCTGAGGAAAACCGGATGCTTTCGAGAGAAAGTTCGCTGGTGAAACGAACGCAGGTGACGCTGGATAATTTGTTCAGCCAAATAGAGGCCGGCAAGACAGCAGAATTGAACCTTATCATACGTGCCGACGTTCAGGGTTCGGTGGATGTTTTGACGAAATATTTATCCGAACTGAGCACAGACGAGGTAAAAGTCAAGATTTTGCATGCGGCACCCGGTGGAATCACAGAAGGTGATTGTTTGCTTGCCGAGGCGTCGAACGCCATTATTATCGGCTTTAACGTTGTGACCGAAGAACACGTGGCCAAGATTGCCGAAGCCAAAGGGATTGAGATAAGACTGTACGATATAATCTACCGGATAACCGAAGATTTACAAAAATCCATGGCAGGTCTGCTTAAGCCGGAGGAGAGAAAAGAGCCTATCGGCAGGGCTGTGGTAAGAACTATTTTTAAGATTTCTAAAATTGGTACGGTGTCGGGCTGTTACGTCAGTGATGGTGTCGTGGCCAAGAGCGCCAAGGTGCGCCTTATACGTGATAATATAGTAATCAGGGATGACCTGAGTATAGAATCTCTAAAGCATTTCAAAGACGATGCTCGCGAAGTCAAGGCAGGTCTGGAGTGCGGCATTAAGATAGCGAAATTCGACGATGTTAAGGTCGACGACGTTTTTGACTTTTATGAAATCGTTAAAATAGCAAGAACTCTTTAATCGAATTTTGTAATCGATGGTGTACTTGACTATTTGCGATTTACGAAATACGAATTATTATGTCGACAAGAAGGCAGGAAAAGGTAGCTCGTGCAATAAAGGAGGCGGTCAGTGACGCTATTGCCAACCATCTTAACGACCCACGTATCGAGGGGTTTGTGAGCGTTACGAGAGTTGATGTGGCCGCTGATTTGCGAGTAGCAGATGTGTATCTGAGCATTTTCGGCAAAGATGAGGTTGCTCAGAACAAAACTTATACGGCGATAACGCACGCAAGAAGCCGAATACAATCGCTGCTGGCGGGCAAGCTGCAGTGTAAATTCTGTCCTGTTTTGCGATTTCAGATGGACGATAAATTCAAGAAAGCCCTCGAAATCATAAGATTGATAGACGAGACCACGCGCGAAAGGGAAAAGAAGGATTCGGTTGACGAGAAGCAAAACCGGTTGTAAATTGATAAGTTGCTGTTCAATTCGAGATGTGGCAGCAAAACGGCAGAGGCAACAGAGGTTTTTATGAAAGACAGCAAAGACTATTCGAAAAAAGTGCATAAGCTGTACCGTTCATTGAAACATAAATGTCCGGAGGTCCAGAAAGTTGTATACGATGAGCCGGTGGACGCTCTTGTTTATGCCGTCATTAGCGCTGAATTGAGCGAGGCGGCGGCCCAATCTGCGATTAAGAGACTTTCGGATTGTTTTGTTGACTGGAATGAGTTACGTATTTCGCGAACAGAAGAAGTTGTCGAAGCGCTTGGGGCAAATACATCTGTTACAAGAGGTATAGCTTTGGCGCTTACGGCGGCTTTAAGGGTGGTATTCAGCAAATATAATATGGTTAGTTTGAAGGCATTGTGTAAGATGAGCAAACGTCAGGCCAGAGGAGTTCTTGAGAAGATAGAGGGTACCAGCCGGTTTGCGGTCGATTATTGTATGCTTACGTGTCTACAGGGACACGCAATCCCGCTTACAAAAAAGATGATAGAATATCTGCGAAGCAATGAGTTAGTCCATGCGGGATCTGACGAGGAAGAGGTAGAAGGTTTTTTAGCCAGGCAGATTTCGGCCGAAAACGCGTATGAGTTTTATTCTCTTTTGCGGCGCGAGAGTGAGGCATACGAGGCGAGAGGAAAGAAAAAAACTGCTCATAAAGAGAAGGAAAAAGTTAAAAAGTAGAAAGGAAGGAACATCTGTTTAAGATGTCAGAAAAGGGATTAAAATTAGGTATTCCCACAGGCAGCCTGCAAAAGGCGACGATTGAACTTTTCGGCAAAGCTGGATTCAATATTGTCGTTTCTGAAAGAAGTTTTCAGCCGCGTATAGATGACGAGCAAATTCAACTGATTTGTCTGCGAGCACAGGAGATGAGCAGGTATGTTGCCGGAGACGAACTCGACGCCGGCATTACCGGCTACGACTGGATAGTGGAAAACGAATCAGATGTAGTGGATGTTGTAGAACTTGCCTACAGCAAAGCTACAAGCGAACCGGCCAGGTGGGTATTGGCTGTGCCGGATGAGTCGAAGGTAAAAAGGGCGGCGGATTTGCGGGGGGGTATTGTTGCCACTGAGCTGGTTAAGGTAACAAAGAAGTATTTCGCGGATAAAAATATTGACGTAAAAGTGGAATTTAGCTGGGGTGCTACGGAGGTTAAGGCACGGCTGGTGGATGCGATAGTGGAGTTGACCGAAACAGGCACATCTCTGGCGGCGAATAAACTGCGGATAGTAGATACCGTGATAACTTCGACAACCAGATTAATCGCAAACAAAAAGGCCTGGGGTGACAAGTTCAAGCGGGAGAAGATAGAAAATATCGCCATTTTGCTTAAGGCGGCGATAGAAGCCCGCAGTAAAGTTGGCTTGAAAATGAACGTTAAAAAAGGCGACTTAGAGCGTGTTTTGAAAGTGCTACCCGCTGAAAAAAGCCCGACAATTTCGAGTTTAGCTGACGAAAGTTACGTAGCAATAGAGGTTATCATTGATGATAAGGTTGAACGCTTGCTTGTTCCAGCCCTGAAGCGAGCTGGCGCGTCAGGAATAATCACCTATCCACTAAATAAAGTGATACATTAAATTAGCAGTGTATAACCATTAGTGGACAGCGTGTTGTTTTTAGCACAGAGGGTTGAATTTGTGGGGGGGTGATATAGTTCAACTGTCTAAATCGGACGAAAGTAAGGTGGTCTTAATGCATTATACTGAATTGCTAAGAGGTGTGAATTCCTACGCTTCAGGGAACGATAGTCAAGCAAATACTTTTCCTAACATCCATTATGTGGAAGAGAAAATAGGAGACCGTAGCTATTCTGAACTTATTGCAAATAAGGGAACCCCTCCCACGTTATTGCCATCCAATATTGAATATCTTTTATCAAAGTGGAACTGGCGAGTTCCTATAAATAAGAAAGAACTTAAAAAAGCTGTTGAGCAAGTCTCGGATAATGTCAGAACATGGGATCTTGCGGAAATGAACCTATGGGAATATCATGGAGAAATAAACAGGATATTTCTGCACTTCATAAATACTGGTCTATCTAAAAAGAATTATACAGGTGCTTCTAAGACTCTCCATTGTCTTAATCCAAGGTTTTTTATGATGTGGGACATGGAAATACGATACGGATACGGATGTTGTGAAAGCGAAGAAGGTTATTTCAACTTTTTGCTCAGATGTCAGAAAGAGATTAAAGAAATAATTTCAACGTATGTTCACGACTATCCGTCATGCCCAGAAATTTCAAGGCGGATATACAAGGGGCTACCAAAATCTCTTTTAAAGCTTTTAGACGAATATAATATTGAAAAATATACCAATAAACGTATTTAACCTAAATATAGCATAAAAAGGTTTGTGCTCACCGATGAGTAAAATTGCACCTGTTTAAGTGGTGCATGTCCTATTTTGCTCTTGCGAGGTAGGAGGCGTCGTCGGTACTGATGCGGACAACATCGCCGACATTAATAAACGGAGGGACGCGGATTGTCAGGCCTGTTTCGAGAACGGCTTCCTTCATTTGATTTGTGGCTGTGGCACCTTTTAGCATTGGGGTTGTTTCTGTAACGGTCAATTCAACGGTCTTTGGTAGCTCAATGGTCACTACTTTACCCTCGCATATCAGGGTCGTTAAAGACGTATTAGGTTTGAAGAATTTTATCGATTCGCCAATTAAATCATCGGAGACGGTAGTCTGGTCATAGGTCTGAGTATCCATAAGGATATGGCCTGAGCTATCGGAATAGAGGTATTCCATCTCACGGCGGTCAAGAAAAGCCTGCTCCAGCTCTTCGGTAGAGCGGAAGCGTTTTTCGATTGTGATGCCATCTGCGATGCATCTTAGCTTGGCCTGCACGAATGCCCTCAGATTGCCGGGCGTTACATGCTTTGCCTGAACGCATACATAGAGCTTCCCATCGAAAGTAACGGCCATACCAATTCGTAAGTCATTTGCCTTCACGTCAAGTTTCCTTATAAGCGAAATATATTATATGAACAAAACAGTATTTTACCTTATCTATTGCTCATTAATCAAGGTATCAGGTCTAAAAATTATGTCGGCTTTCGAATCGATGTGTTTAATAAGCTCCGGTCAATTTGGGGGTTCATCTGGGCTAATATCTTTGAATTCGAAGAAGAAGCCATCGGGGGTGCTGATGCCATAAAAGGCGGACAGACCGAAATATTTACGCACAGCATCGAATTCGGGTAAAAGACTGAAATTAAACAAATCAAATCCCATCTGTGAAGACATCAAAGCCGGATTTGGGTTCGCTGAGGTGCTTGTATCGCCGGATTTGCTGCTTTGCTTTGCCAACCACCAGAAAATTTCACTGGAGGCTGCATTATCTTCCAGAATTGCCATTCCGACAACCGAAGGTACGACAGATTTTGCGGAGGTGAACCACTTTGCCGAGCCAATCGATGGGGCGTCGGTGCTGCTCAAAGCCCGGATAACCCGCTCAACAACAGGTTCGCTTGCAAAAATCAGATGAGTGTCAGTGACGGTAAAAGCCAATGTTGGTGTTTGTGGAGCGTTTGATTCGGAAGGAGCCTGCATCGGCGCCATCCCTGGTTTGAAAAGAGGCAAAGCTGACGAGTTGAGCCGATAAATGGTGTGGCCCAGAAGTTCGCGTCTGGCATCAGGATTATTCGGAGCAATCATTTTGCTGTAAAGAAGCGAAAGAGATTTTTCGAGGGCATTACGGTCATTTACCGCCAAAGCAATAAAAGATTCTGCCGGGATTGAAGCGTTTGAGAAAGGCTTATTGACGTACTGAGAAAGTACGATTTGCGAGCCGAGGTGGGCGATGACATCGGTTTTAAATTTCAATCCCGGCTCACCGTCGGGACTGTCTGGTAAATCCAGCGCCTGCATCATTGCGATGTACTGGGGATTAAAGCTGTAAAGAATACTGTAGAGCTCATCGTAAGCCTTTTTAATATTCAAATTAAGAAATGTTGCTGAATAGGCCGATGCAGGAATAAATCGAGGGGCGTTAAAAACAGCAGATTCGGCATCGAGCATTTTGCAGATACCCTTTTTGGTGCCGTTAATTTTGAGAAATGCCTTAGCGGAGGCGGAACCGGCGGGGCTTCTGCCGACGGCAACCGAGCAGCCGAGAGCAGCGATGTTATCAATGCCCAGATTGGTTGTCCATTTATGTGCTTCGCCGTCATGGTCTTCGGCGAGCAACGTTTTAATGATTTGTTTTATGTTTATGTAGAAATCGATGTCGTGATGAGGCCCGATGGTTTTCATAGCAGCATCGTAGTCGGTGTCATCAGCGAGCGTAGGGCTGGCAGAACCTTTGATATGTGCGATAACGAATTTAAGAAGGTCAAGATTGGTAGCTGCTATGAAAGAGTCGTCAATAAAGCAATGATTCAGCTCTGAGGAGGTTTCGTCGATTGTTATTTCAATACTGACGCCGCGGTAATCCTCACTTTTTTTCTGGTGTCCGCCAAGTTCGATATTTTTTTTAAGCATTTTGTCCACGGCTTCTTTGATTTTGTCAATTCCTTCGCCCCACTGGGTTATTATCACAATCGGCGGCCCGTTAGAATCTTTGCTCTGTTCGTTAGGTACTAAAGCGGCAGCAACTTTGCCCTGAGGGAATATATCCACACTGAAAATCGCCTTAAAAATATTGTTGTCATCCAATTTTTTAATTTTTTCGTGCCATTTTGTTTTGGCGTTTTCGACAAAAGCGGCCATTGCCGGGTCTTTGTAGAGCCTGTAAAAGCCGGTTTTTTCAAACTGTGTCTTTAGCTGTTGAAAATTGTCGATATTTATCAACAGGACGGTTTCGGGAGGGACCAGCTTAGCTGCCGTGGGCAGCGCCTCAGCGCGGGCAGAAGCAGGGAGGCATAAGAACCCAAGGGCACAACAGCAAAGAAACATCAGAGCACAATTGAATTTGTGCCCTATGCGATTATTAGCTGTTCTGTGGGGCATGTTTCACCTATAGGCCTTTCGATAATCTCATATCTAGTTTGAGATGCATTTCATAATTGGGGAGGTGCGGCTTTGTCTTGTTGTTTTTCGGAATTGCTTCCGACGTGGTTAAAGAAATTCGGCTCAGCCTTATTGTGTCTTTTATCCGGCTGAAGGTATTTGAATCCGGTGTTGGGGTTATCCTTGTCATACATGAAGGCGTCACGGTTATCTATAAAATGCTTTACATAATCGACTGGTATGGCAAAACCCAATCCGCCAAAGAATATATATCCCATATTCGTGACGCCGATGACCTCGCCTGCCAGGTTAAACAACGGTCCGCCGGAATTACCCGGATTAATATCGGCATTTGTTTGGATATAAACAAGGCCCTCGAAGGCCCTGTTTGTGGTGCTGATGACGCCGTCTGTGACGGTTCGCTCCAGGCCGAGCGGATTGCCGATTGCGAAGACCTTTTCGCCAACCTTGATTTTATCGATGTCACCGAGGTATGTGTATTTGACCTTTGTGTCGCCAAGGTCTTCAACTTTCAATAGTGCCAGGTCGATGAAAGGATTGATGGCCTCGATTTTAACATTTTTGAAAGTTTTTTTCTCGAAGCCGTTCTTTGCCTTTTGGAACGTGGTAACTTCGATTTTTGTTTCCTTTTCTATTACGTGATAATTGGTTATCAGGTATCCTTCTTCATTAATAAAGAAACCCGAGCCAGTTCCTGCGGGGCTTGAGACCTTTACAACGGCTTCGGAGAATGCTTCCACGCATTTTTCGATGGTTGTTTTTTTCAAATCGGCGGTGTGATATAACCGGCCGCTTACATTGCGCCGGGACTGCGGTTTATTGACATCTGCATCCAGGCTGTTGACATCAATACCCCCGGCCTCGAGAGTTTTCGTGTATTCGTATTCGAGTATTTTATCTTTCGGAATAGTTAGAATAGTTACGCCGATGTCTACTATCAACTGGTTTTCTCTTTCTGCAAGGATATCGCCGGTTAAACTCTGGCCTTCTTTTAGGATGATTGTATCGGCCCGGCAAAGAGCACAAGAGCATAAGAGCAAAAGAACACAGAGACACTTATTGCTTATATTATTGGGCATTTATCAGTCCTGAAATTAACGTTTTTAAGCTGAATTTACGGGCGAAACCGCCATTATAAATATTATTTGTTTTGATGCAAGTAGAAAATAGGCTAACCAGAGCAACAATCGGCGTTTTTAAGCGATGGATTTAGCGGAAAAAGATTCGGTAAACGATGGCCGGAGAATTTTGTTGCAAAGAGTCCTTTATTGTCGAAAATGAATGAGAGACTGTATGATTGAATACCAACGACTAAGTAGTAATTGATAAAAGATGGTTTTTACACTACACAGATACATATTTCGCGAGCTTCTGAAGGTTTTTGTTCCTTCAGCGGTGGCCTTAACACTGATACTGAGTCTTGGCAGTATTTTGCGTCCGGTGCAGGAATACGGCGCAGGTCCTCGGCAGGTGGTTCATCTTATGGGCTATTTTCTGCCGGTAACACTGACGTTCGTATTGCCGATGGCCGCTTTATTTGCGGCGACTCTGGTTTACGGCCGATTCGCAAGCGATAATGAACTTGATGCCTGCAAAGCAAGTGGAGTAAGCCTGCTGACGCTGGTTTATCCGGGTCTGGTCTTGGCGATTATTGTAGCAATTGCAAATCTGATTTTGAGTTTCCACGTCATGCCGGCATTTGTGCAGCGGGCGGAACAGTCTCTTAAGGCCGATGCAAAACAGATACTTTTCCGCAATGTTCAGCGAAGCGGTTACTATAAACTCCCCCCCGACGGACGGTACCTAATCTACGCCGACGTGGCTGACCCGCGGAACAATACGCTTTCAGGTGTGGTCGTTACGGAAGTGAAAGGCAGCGAAATAAAAAAGATTGTCACTGCCGAAACCGCCAAAGTAAACTTCGACCCCCATGGGAGATTTAACGAGGTACAGATAACAGCATATAACACCTATCAGATGGGTCTTGAAGACGAATCGCCGTTCTCTGCGGAATGGATTCCGCTGACGGTGCCGTTTCCCTCGCTGCTGGGCGATGATGTAAAGTACAAGAAGATTGATGAAATGAAGAAGATTCGCCTTGACCTGATGCGTTTTGACCCGATTGCAAAATTAGCCCGCGATACTTACGCACAGTTTACGGCGGAGCTGTTGGCAGAAGATATTGCCAAAAAGATATCGAAGGGTTCTGGAGGCGCTTCATCGTCTTTAAATACCGCCGAGGATGTCAACAATTTCTATGAGCTGCATAGCGGCGAGAAATTAGTCAGGTTTACCGCAGGTCAATGCAATGTTCGAGGCGAAGAGCAAGTGCAGTTGTCTGGCGAAGTTGCAGTGGTTGAATGCAATGCGTTCAGCAAAAGGGCTTTGCGCACTCTGCGATGTGCAAGGGCTTCGCTGCATATCGAAGGGGATAAATTTGCGCCGACTTTGACAATGGACCTCAGCAGCCCGAAGTGGCGGCAGGCGGACGGCTCGGAGGGTTTGGCTCAACGTGTTATCATTCGCGGCCTGGTTCTCCCCATGGCCGTAACAGATAAATTCGTAACCACAGATGTTTTGGAAACTGTCAGTACGGCTTCGGTTAGCTCAGCATTGCAAAAGGGACCGAGCCAGAGACTGAAGACCCTGCAAAGCAGGCTTCAAAGAAAGATACGAGGGACTTTGGCGGATATAAGGACTGAGCTGCATTCGCGGCTGGTATTCGGAATAGGCTGTGTGGCGCTGGTAATGATTGGCATCGGTTTGGGTATTATTTTAAAAGGAGGACATCTGCTCAGCGCTTTTGGGGCAAGCTCGGTGCCTGCTGCGGTGCTGATAGTCTGTATAATGATGGGCAAAAATATTACCCAGAACCCCTATACACAGGTAAACTCGGGTATAGTATTGATGTGGGCATCGGTGGTTTTTTTGTTCGTGTTGGCCGTGATGATATACCGAAAGCTGTTGAAAAATTAAACAATATAAGCGGTGCAGTACGCGAGATTGGTATGAAGATACTGGACAAGTACGTTGCAAAGAATTTTCTGATTGGGTATGCAATAGCTTTTTGCGTGCTGATAGGTTTGCGAGTAATTATTGATTTGTTTGTGAACCTGGATGAATTTACCGAGCACGCTGGCCTTGGTGTCCTTGCGGTTGTTGGAAATATACTGAGCTTTTACGTCATACACAGCACGCTTTACTTTCGTGATTTTGCCGGAATGATAACAGTCGTTGCAGCCGCATTTTCACTGGGCAAGATGGTCCGCCACAATGAGTTAGTGGCGGTGATGGCTTCAGGGGTTAGTTTGAAGCGGGTGATTGTGCCGATAATCCTTCTTGCATTTTTGCTGACGGGCCTGCTGGTAATTGACCAGGAATTTTTGATACCGCCGCTCAGCGACAAGCTTGTACGCGGCCAGGACGCCCTTCCAGGCCAGGAAACCTATAACGTATGGTTTATCGGTGACAGCAGCGGTTCGTTAATTTGCACTGAAAAATTTGACGTAAAGACAGCGACGATGTATAAGCCGACCATCATCACACGGAGCAGGAAGGCCGGGTCGGTCGTTTGGGAGATAACCGGCCGGATATCAGCCGATAAGGCGGTTTACAATTCTGAAACCGGCAAATGGGACTTAATTAACGGCCAGTTTATCGAAAAAGGTTCCCAGGCCGGCGCTCAGCCTGTCGCTTCTTACGCCAGTGATATTACCCCAAAAGACATCCCTGTAATGCGCAGAGCCGGACATATAACTCTGCTCAGTTCCCATCAGTTGGCTGTTCTTGCGGCCCAGAGAACAAGAATCAAGGACCTGGCCCAGCTTTACAGCCAGAAGCACTTTCGTATCACCGACCCTATTATTAGTCTGGTGATGCTTATGGTGAGCCTGCCGATTTTAGTTTGTCGTGACCCGAAGTCGATGAAGTCGGCTATTATGATTAGCTTTGCTACGACAATGGGCTGTTTTCTCACAACATTTGTCTGCAGAATGTTTTCCATAGAGGTTGTTTTTGAGAGAGTAATGCCGGAGTTGTGGGCCTGGCTGCCCGTCTTTATCTTCGCCCCCATCGCCTTCATCGAACTGGATTCAATGAAAACATAGAACTATTGCGACAGTGTTGGTCTACTTCCTGAAATTCGATACAGTTTTAGTGAGGGGATATGATTCGCCCATAACTGGGCGGTTACAAAGATTTTGATATTATTATGGAATCGGAAAGCTTGTTTACGTAGCCAAGCATTTAATATGGGAAATGTCAGATTAAGTGGAAAATCCTGAACCAAATAATATTGATGTGGGTTCAATAGGATATCCCGAACAGGCGAAAGGCAGGGTTGGAGTAGTCAAATCCGTGTTCTTTCTTGGGGGGCCATATCTGATTTTTGCCGCCATGTGTGCGACCATCGACCCCCAGCAGGTCGTGGCATGCTGGTTGTTTGGCTTGGTCTTTGTGGCAGGGGGCTTGATTGCCTGGAGATTCCTCGGTCAACATAGTCTACTACTATATCTTATGGCCTCCCTAGTGGGCCTGAGCCTCTTTCGCATCTGGTACATTGTAGCTGTGCCCAACGAACTCAGCGGCGACGAGGCCCTGTACTGGCAATGCTCGAGAAACCTGGACTGGTGCTACGTTACGAAGGGGCCAGGCGCGCCATTTTGTATCTGGTGCATGCGGATGGCACTGGGCAACACGGAACTCGGCGTCCGCGCCTCGGCCATCATTCTTTCGTTCGGCAGCAGTCTGGTTCTTTATCTCCTTGGTAAACGACTCTACAATTCGAAGGCGGGCGTCTTTTCAGCAGCTCTGTTGCAGGTCACCCCCATCTTTGCCTTCTATGGCATCGGCATGACTATTGACCCACCGTTTATCTTCATGTGGCTTTTGTCGCTACTGCTGATGCACTGGGCGTGGAAGACCGCTTCCCCGTTGGCTTGGGGGTTACTGGGACTTGCAGCGGGGGTGGGTATCCTTTGCAAATACACGATGGCCATATTCTTCTTGCCGGCTCTGCTTCTGTTGATATTTTCGCCCGCAAGACGGCAGTTACTAAGCCCTTGGCCGTACTTGGCCATGGTATTGTGTCTGGCGGTGATTTCACCCCTGATTCTCTGGAATTTACACCACGGCTGGATTAATTTCTTCCACAATATCGGCCAAACCAACATGTCTATGGGTCTGCGGGCTTCGCTGGCGGATTTCCTCGCGTTCGTCGGCTCGCAACTGGGAATCATCACACCGCTGCTGCTGGTAATGATGGTCTGGGCGCTGTTCAAATTTCGCCAACAGGACCCGCTGAGCTTTTGGTTCTCGATTCCGTTATTATTCCTATTTCTGGTTAAGAGTCTCCAGGGCAAGGTTCAAGCCAACTGGGCTTTGTGCTGTTACCTCACCGGCCTAATCAGCTTCAGCGTATATTTCTTGGCTGGTTTCCCCAAATTGAACATTCGCCTGCGGCGGCTGACGGTCGCGGCAGTCGCGTTAGCCGTTTGCGCAACAATTTTTTTACATGTGGCCTGCCTGATTCGATTTCCCGGCAACATGGACCCTTTCAAGAAAGTTCGCCGCGGCTCTGTTCAACTCGGGCATGAAGTGGCTCGCTTGGCTCAAAATCTCAAGCCCCAGCGGTTTATCCTCTCTGACGGATATATGACTGCCTCTCTTCTGGCGTTTTACGTGGACGGCCAGCCCACAACCTACTGTGTGAACCTGGGTCGTCGGGTTAACGAGTTTGATGTCTGGCCAACCTTCCACGACCTGCTTGGCTACGATGCAGTCTTTGTACTGCGGGGCGACAAAAGCATGCCCAACCAACTTCAGGATAGGTTCCAAGAGTACCAGAAACATCTGGTGAGAACGCGAAGCACTGTAGGTGAGATTGAGAACATCTATTCGGTCTTCCTCTGCCATGATTTCAAAGGAATGGAGCGAGTGGTGCCCACGAGATACAATTAACGGAACGTTTTGCATATGATTCAAACAGACAACATTACCAAAAGGTAATTTTTCGGTAAGTTTCTCGTTAATAATATCCCTGTAAGCTTTTCATATACAAATACCATAAAAATAGATGAAATGGCTGAGATTTGTATTAGGGAGCTTGTAAAAAGAGAATAATTACTATGGTTCTGTCAAAATTTACAAAAAAGGTATGTCGTAAAAACGTGCTTTTTGTCATCTTGGTTACGACGGCATTCTATTATTTTGTTCCGTTTATTTTCTTACGGTTCTTTGCGGTTCCCGCGGAAATGACTGACAATAATCAGTCTAACATCGAAAAACTCAAGAATAACGAGAATGCAGTTTTCTCTTTTATAGTTTTCGGAGATACTCACGCAGGCTTGTTTTTTCATGATGCGACTACTCTAAAATTGATATCACACATGAATAGGGAAGGCATATCTAAAAAAATACCAATAGATTTTGTCCTGAACACCGGTGACGTAACTCTATCCGGTAAGCCTTCGCAATTCCTTACTGTTAAAAAAGAACAGAAACTTATTAAATATCCCCTCTTTGCTGTCTTTGGTAATCACGAAAACAAAGAATATGAATTGTTTGAAAAATACCTGGGAAAAACAGAATATGCCTTCGCCGATAGAAATTCTTACTTCATTATACTTGATAATTCGGAAAACGAATTAACAGATAACCAGTTTGAGTGGTTCGAAAAATGTCTTATCGAGGGGCAAAAGTATGAACATAGATTTGTTGTTGCGCATAAACCGGCATTTATACCGTACTTTCAAAGTCATCTGGTTGTAGGAAAAACCGACAGAAAGTGGGCTTACAGATTTAGGAACCTGTGTACAAAATACAAAGTGGATATGGTTTTCTCCGGCCATTATCATATGTTCAAACATGAAAAAATCGACGGAGTGGATTACATTGTAACCGGTGGAGGTGGAGGCACAGTACACCTCGACATACCGGAATACGACGGAGGCTATTTTCACTACGTCAGAGTCCTGGTAGATGATGAGCATGTAGGTTATGAAGTAAGAAAAGTATCTCCGCCGCTGTGGGTATATTTTAGTTATTATTTTTGGAAAGAGGCTGTATATTGGGTTCTCAGGTAAGCTGCAAAAAATAATTAATGACAGTCAACGTTACTGAAAAAATTCTTTATTTCATATAATTTTCTTACTGTCCCTTTGCGACTACGAGGTCATTCGCCTCTTCGCGTCGAGGGGACGCACCCCACGCGCAGTGTACGTTCCGATGAGAGGGTCGCCCAATCAGCAACTGGACTCAATGAAAACCTGACCATATATTGGGTTCGTTTGGCATAATTTAATCATTTTGATTGAAATTTCCTTTCAGCGCAAAAAATCTCCGTATAGCCACAGAGGGCACAGAGAAAAAAGAGAAATGAATTATAAACAGTATCAGTTTGTTATCCGTAACGGCTCATTGGTTATTCCCCTAAAGGGTTTCCTTTCAAGAGAGACTATCTCTTTACAATTGGACGAACCTGCGCGTTTGATGCGAAAATTATGGGATTTTCAAGTGCTCAGTTTTTGCTAAGTCGTTGCAATTAAAGAAGCAAAGAAATTTTCAAATTAGCCGTTTTTGGCGTGCAGATACTTTCGCTTTTGATTGATTTTTACCCCACCCGCAAAAACTCCGAAAACACATCCTCACCTTAGTTATCCGTCAGTATTTTTTCTGCATACGTGACTTATAGTCCGTTGACGGATTGTCGATATGCGAGTCTTTTATTATATACAGTTTTTGGGAGTACGAATATGGCTAAACAAAACTCGTTATCAGTCCAGCAAAAATTAGGTTTGAGAATCAAAGAATTGCGAAACAAGGCTGAATACAGCCAGGAAAACCTCGGCCATTTTTCGCATCTGGACAGAACTTATATCAACAGCGTGAAAAACGGCCGAAGAAACATCTCCATCCGGGCAATATCCCAAATCAGCATAAGGAGAATTTTATGTCAGACGAATTCGTAACACTTAAACTACCAAAACTTTTTGTCGGCCAAATACTCGATGGTCTTAGAATCAGAGCAGAAAGTTGGGAACAAACCAAAATTTATCTTTCAGACGGCGTCATCGTTGACTCAGACGAACCTTATATCGAAGAATGTGACGACGAGGCTGAAGCGCGTCAAATTGAAACTTTCTACAGAGAAATAATCAAAGAGATTGAAACTCAACTTGACGCCCAATCAAAATAGATTTTACCAACTCTTATGCTCTAAATTTCAGTGAAACCAATATCTTTAAGATATTCGTAAGTTTGGTCATAAAAATTTGGATTGCGAGTTGGATCTTCTGAGTCACCTGATGGCACTACTATTACCATGCCTTGACGAGCACGTGTTAAAAGCACACGATATGCATTCTTCTGATAAATTTTGCTTTCCGGCTTGTTAACATGATTCCAGCGATTCCCACGAAACGACCAGTGTTTCCATCCATCTTTTGAATATCTTAAATCTGCATCCCATGTAACACAAACCCAGTCAAGTTCTAATCCTTGTATGTCAAATTCTGTGGCTACATCTTCAAGGTAATATGAAGAACGAACATCTTCTTTACCATGTAAAAACCAATGAATAGGATTTACCGGCGATTTTACAAAGATAGCATGAGGTTTTAAACGCTCTGCCTGTGATGAAACTACGATACCATAGCGTTCGGAGCCACGTGCTTGCTGCTTTAGCCATTTCTTTGCGGTGGATATATTCCGCGTTAAAACAATTGGATATCTTTCTTTTGTCTTTTCTAGTGTGCAACGCGCCCTGACCTTACCCCGTTTATTGTACCACTATAGATTAGAGTATCCAGCGTTAATTAATACTGTTTCCACAGGCATGCCTGTGGAAAATTTTTCAGTTTCCTGCCTGATAAACTCTTCCGGCGTAAGGTATCCCAGCGAACTATGTGGCCTTTCGTTGTTATAATCAATACGCCACGTTTCGATGAC
>JBAPXT010000006.1:0-5065 GCA_049284355.1 Sedimentisphaerales bacterium | reverse complement strand
CGCTGCACCGAGGCAATTTGCCAAATCCCAGATGAGTTTGAAGTTATCCCTGCTGCCTACGCCTGCCCCTCCGGCAACGATTATCCTTGCCGCCTTAAGGTTGACCTTCTTCGGCCGTTTGTGCTCTTCAAGAATCTCAAGTGGCATGTCTTGCTGCGAAACTTGCACCTTTTCTTCAATAATTTTACCCTTGCGGCCGACATCGGGCTGCGGCGGCGGCATCACGCCTTCACGGACGGTGGCCATCTGCGGCCAGCGGTCGTAATTTATAATGGTGGCGATTATATTTCCGCCGAAGGCCGGCCTTATCTGAAAGAGCAGATTCTTGTGGAACTGCCCGTCTTTGGTGGTCTGGTGGTCGCCAATTTGCAGGTCTGTGCAGTCTGCAGTAAGTCCTGCCTTTATGGCACTTGCAATCCGTGGCGCTAAATCCCGGCCAGTGATAGTAGCTCCGTAAAGCACAATCTGCGGCTGGTGCTTGTGTATCAAATCGAACATCACTTTTGCGTAACTGTTCGTTTGATAAGCGCCGAGCAGGGGATGCTCGGCCAGATACACCTTGTCGGCGCCATAATGTATTAACTTTGTCGCAATGTCTCTGGCCTTGTCACCTAAAACGGCTGCAGCCAGTTTAACACCGAGCGTATCAGCCAGCCGACGGGCTTTGCTCATCAATTCAATCGGCGTATCTTCTAAATGCCCGCCATGCTGCTCGGCAAAAACCCAAACTTCACCTTTTCTGTTCACATCTATCATAATTTGTACACACGTCACGCGATTATTTTGTCTTCGATAAGTTCGTGTATCATATCTGAAACGCCCTGGTCGTCAGGCTCAATGTTTTTACTTTCCTTCGCAGCTAAAACAACACTTTGTATGCGGTGGACTTTGGTTGGCGAGCCGCTTCGGCCACACCAGCTCAAATCGGCGCCGACAAAATCCAAATCCCATTGCTTAATCAGCAATCCCTTTTCCTCCAACCCCCTGCATTTATGTTCAGCAAGTTTCCGAATGTCCACCTCGGCTGCCCCTGCATTTTCGAGTTTGATTTTCTGATCTACCTCGACAGGTGTTCGGGCATTTTTATATTTCATCATTTTTTTCGCAGCGGCGACTCTTGGCTCATTCGTATCACCGGTAACTGTTAAAAGAACAGGCAATTTGGCCCTGACCTGCTGCCAGCCGTCACCTATATTTCGCCGGACTGTTATGGTCTTGTCTCGAAGCTCTGTAAGCTCTTCGACGTAGGTAATCTGCGTGATGCCCAATTTTTCCGCCAACTGCGGGCCGACCTGTGCAGTATCGCCGTCAATTGCCTGCCTGCCGCAAAGGACTATATCGTAGTCAATTTTTTTGACCGCACAGCTTAAGATATAGCTTGTCGCCAATGTATCGCTTGCGGCGCATCGCTGGTCGGTTACCAAAATCGCATCATCGGCGCCGTGGAAAAGCGAGTCGCGGAGGATTACGCTTGCCGCCGGCAGGCCCATAGTGATAACTGTTATTTTACCGTCGAATTTATCCTTAATTTGTAGCGCTAACTCGAGTGCATTAAGGTCTTCGGGATTGAAAATGGCCGGCAGGGCGGAACGATTGACCGTGCCGTCATCATTCATTGCCTTGCCTGTAATCCTCTTTGTATCAGGCACTTGTTTAACTAAAACAATACAATTGTAAGCCACTTAATCAGCTCCTTGAAAATTACTTTTCCGGCAACGCCAACTTTCAAAAAGACAACAGTTTAACGGGATTTGACGCTAAGTCAACCCTAAATCATCAGGATGATTTACACCAGTCCAACTGGCCTGGGATGGTGGTTCCTGCGCCGCAAGGCAGAAAAACTACTAATCCTAAAGGGCTGAAAAGTCGATTTTAAGCAGAGACTTGTATTTTTTATTACAATTTTCTTTGACAAAGGTCCTATATAAAACATAATCAACAAATAAATTGTAAAGCCCGATGGTTTTAGCCGAGAGGCTTGATGACGACAAACGAAACAAGTTACGATACATTATTCGGCAAAATGGCAGTAGAGCAGGGTCTGTGCACAGATGCGGAACTGCGCCACTCGCTTGAGGAGCTGACATCCCGCCATAAAATCAATCCCATAATGCTCAAAGACCTTATGGTGGACCTTGGTTATATCACGCAGGGTCAGGCTGAAAGGCTGGGGAAGAACATCAAAGAAAGCAAGGTGCCGACACACCAGATTCCCGGTTACAAAATACTTGGCAAACTTGGCGCCGGTGCGATGGCGGTTGTCTACAAGGCCCAGCAATTGAGTCTGAACCGGACAGTTGCAATAAAGGTTCTGCCGAGGCGCTTTAGCGAAAATCAGGAATATGTGGAACGGTTTTAC
The DNA here is from genome assembly GCA_049284355.1 of Sedimentisphaerales bacterium. Classification (GTDB taxonomy): domain Bacteria; phylum Planctomycetota; class Phycisphaerae; order Sedimentisphaerales; family Anaerobacaceae; genus CAIYOL01. The sequence continues at coordinate 2,706 of JBAPXT010000006.1, read as the reverse complement.
AAGGAAGGCCGGGCCGCCGGAAAGCTCAATCACAACAACATCGTCCAGGCCGTTGATGTCGGCGAGGCAGGGGGGTACCACTACTTTGTAATGGAATACGTCGAAGGCAAGACCTTGCACGATGATTTATCGGCTGGTAAGGTTTTTAAAGAAGATGCAGCGCTGGATATAGTCATTCAGGTCGCTCATGCGCTTCAACACGCCCATGCGTGCGGCCTTATTCACCGCGATGTTAAGCCGAAGAACATAATGATAAACACCGCCGGCGTAGTTAAGCTTGCCGATATGGGTTTGGCGCGTGAGACCACAGACATCGAGGCGGCGCAAACCGAGGCGGGCAAAGCATACGGCACACCGTATTACATCGCACCTGAACAAATTCGGGGCAAAATCGACATCGACGGCAGGGCCGACATTTATGGTCTTGGCGCGACTCTTTATCACATGGTGACCGGCCGGGTTCCGTTTATGGCAGACGACCCTTCGGAGGTGATGAGAAAGCATCTGAAGGAAGAGCTGATTCCGCCCGACCATATAAACACTTCGCTTAGCGCAGGAATATCCGAAGTGATTGAGGTTATGATGGCTAAGCGCAAAGAGGACCGCTACAATAACATCGATGAATTGTTGACGGATTTGGAAGCTGTTCGCGACGGCCAGCCTCCGCTGCGAGCGCACAAAAGGTTCGATGTTTCTGTGCTGGAACAGTTGGGAAAGGGAGATGCCGTCGAAGCTGAGGAAAAACTCTACAAAGAAGATACCGTAGCGCATTACCGGATTGCGACATTGGTCCTGGGAGCAGTGGTGGCTACATTGGTTTTGGTTATCATTTTTCTTTTGGTACGTTAACCGTATGAATCTTGAATCGTGAATCCTCCGTGAGGAGTCCTGCAGAGAACCACGATTCACAAACAACGAGAGACAAGTTTATGCCCAGAGGCGGTGCACATTTCTCTTCCGAGGAGTTGGCTCAGGTCCTAAGTCACTACGACATTGGTGTAATTCATCAGGCAAAGCCGCTTTCAGCCGGCAGCAAGCGTGCGCCGAAAGTGGTGATTGAATCAGAACGGGGTAAATTCCTGCTGAAACGTCGCCACAAAGGCAAAGACGACCTCTATCATGTTGCTTTTGCCCACGCAATCCAGGCACACCTCTCAGAGATGGAATTCCCGCTCGCACCCCTTGTAGTTACCTGCGACGAGAAAAATACAATCCTGCAACTGAACAATCGCATTTACGAGCTTTTCGAGTTTGTTAGCGGCTCCCGCTATGACGGTACGGCTGAAGCGACCAGTGACACGGGCTTGCAACTGGCTAACTTTCACCGCTATTTGACTGATTTTGCCGAGAAGTGGAAGCCGCCAAAAGGCAGTTTCCACGATTCTTCAACCGTCCGCACGCATTTGAAAACAACCGGAACCGAAAAGACAGCCCAGCCGGATAAAAACTTGCAAAGAACTGCCGAGACGTTGATGGCTATTTATAACGCTTCCAGCATTCGCGTAAGCGAGCTTGGATTCGACTCCTGGCCTGAGCAAATCGTTCACGGCGACTGGCACCCCGGCAATATGCTCTTTACCGGCCACACGCTGACCGCCGTCCTCGACTTCGATTCGGTCAAAATTGCCTCGACTGTTACCGACCTTGCCAACGGTATGCTTCAATTTTCGATTGTGGGCAACCGCCCCAATCCTGCCGATTGGCCCGACTATCTCGACCAGGCCAAACTCGTCCAGTTCCTAAATGGCTATCGCAAAGTAATCGAGCTGGACGAAAATCAATTAAATTCCCTGCTCGATTTGATGATTGAAACGATGATAGCTGAGGCGATACTGCCGGTGGCGGCAACCGGCTTTTTCGTAAATCTCTCAGGCCTGGATTTTTTAAAGATGATTCAGCGCAAGGCTGAATGGATTGACGAAAACCGCGAGAAACTAACTCAGGCAATAAGTTCGTAAACCCGCCTTCGCCAAGGCTACGGCGGGCAAGATTGGGTTTGTTTGGCTTTGTTTTGCCATCTTCAAAAGCTCCGATTTATCTTCAATAATCCTTTGTAATATAATGGGTTAAGGTTATTTTTGGCTTTTCGGAAATTGGCTTTGTTTCGCATAATTTATTCATTTTGATTGATTTTTCCGTTCAGCGCAGAAAATCTCCGTAGCCGCAGTTTCAGCCACAGAGAACACAGAGAAGTAAATTATAAACAGTATCAATTGGTTATTGGTAACCGCTCATTATTAATTCCTTTCAATAGTTCCAAGTTTCGAGAACAGATTTTCTTTCTACAATTGGACGAACCTGCGCGATTGAGGCGAAAATTGTGGGGTTTTCGGGGGTGCGGTTTTGGCTAAGTCGTTATAGCTAAAAGAATAGAAAAAATTCAGAAAAAACCATTTTAGGGGTCGAACTACCAACGTTTTTGATTGACCCGGCTCAATGGAAGGCCTTTTTAATTACCACCCAGAAACTAAGAGAGAATATTTAGATGCTATTAAGGAAGGCAAAAAAAAATTACGTATCTGTTCGTTTTCTGAAGATCCCATGAATATACTTCTTTGGGCACATTATGCTGATGGATTTAAAGGTATTTGCATAGAAGTTGAAATAGAAGGTGATGATGAATCATCACATCCCTTCGATGTGAAGAAGGTAGAATACGACTCAACCAGACTTCTTTTTCATAACGAAGCTCACCGTATGGTGAGT
>JBAPXT010000005.1:0-4197 GCA_049284355.1 Sedimentisphaerales bacterium | reverse complement strand
CCAGGAATACTGGACTGCAATCGAGGCCAACCCGTCGGCACAGGGCGGCTGCATCTGGGATTTCGTGGACCAGGGTATTCGCAAGTTCAGCGGCGGCAAGCAGTTCTGGGCTTATGGCGGCGATTTCGGCGATAATCCCAACGACGGCAACTTCAACTGCAACGGCCTTATGGCGCCGGACCGCACGCCCAATCCGCATCTCTACGAAGTAAAGAAAGTTTATCAGTATATTAAAGTTACTGCCGTTGACGCTGCCCACGGGATTGTCAATGTTCGCAACAAATATGCATTTATTACTCTCAATTTTGCAAATATTAACTGGGAACTGACAGAAAACGGCAAAGTTATTCAGAATGGTACGCTGCCTTCGATGAATCTCGCGCCGGGACAGCAGCAGAATGTTACAATCGGCATAATAGAGCCTGGAACAAAGCCTGCCGGTGCCGAGTATTATCTGAAAGTTGCTTTCAGTCTTGCAAACGACACTCTCTGGGCCAACGCCGGTCACGTTGTTGCATGGGATCAGATTAAGGTCCCCTGGACAGTAGCTTCTGTGCCGCCGGAAGACCCCAATGGAATGAACAGCGTTACTTTAAGCTCAACGTCAAGCCAATACATTGTAACAGGGGCGGATTTCCAGGTCGCAATAGGCAAGACAAGTGGTTCGCTGGAATCGTTTGTCTATCAGGGAACACAATTGATTGCGAGCAACTTAGTGCCAAACTTCTGGCGAGCACCCACGGATAACGACAAGGGCAATAACATGTCAGGCCGACAAGGCGTATGGCAAAATCCGAGCCGAACGGTTAACAGTATCACCGTGACTCAACCGTTCAGCGCTGAGATTGTGATTACGGTGAATTTCACGCTGACGGGGGTGAACAACTCGCCTTATACTACGGTATATACAGTTTACGGCAATGGGGACGTTCACGTCCAGGCCAGCTTCACTCCGGGTTCCGGCCTTACCACCAAGTTGCCGAGGTTCGGTATGCAGTTGGCAATGCCCGGACAGTTCGACCAGATTCAATGGTTTGGACGAGGACCGTGGGAAACCTACTGGGACCGCAAAACCAGCGGCGACGTCGGCCTGTACTACCTCAATTTACAAGATTTTATCTATGACTATATCAAACCTCAGGAAAACGCCAACCGCGCGGATGTGCGATGGATAAGGGTTACCGATTCAAACGGCTTAGGACTCAAATTCAAAGGCGATGGTCTTCTGATGACCAGCGCATGGCCTTATCTGATGAGTGATCTCGAAAATGTCAGACACCCCACCGACATGCCGGTCCGAAGTATCACGACCGTCAATGTGGATTGCAACCAGATGGGCGTCGGCGGCATCAACAGTTGGGGGGCACTGCCTCTTGATGAATATATGTTGCCCCCCCAGGTATACAGCTATGGTTATACAATAACCCCTGTTTTTGTAACGTATATCCCGGGCGATACAGACCACGATGGTGATGTCGATATGTATGACCTTGCAAATTTTGTCGACCACTGGCTTGGTCCTGACCCCTCTGGGTTGATAGATATCGATTTAAGCGGCACGGTCGATTTCAAAGACTTTGCCGCGGGTCTGGCAAAATACTGGTTATTAGATTTAAACTAAAACAAACGTATTATAAGTATAAGAGGGGAAACGCCGCCGATAACGGCTATTTTGCTGCGTTTATTGCGTCTGAAAGATTCCATCTGCCTTCATATCTAAAATTCTGCTGCGAAAACCCTGAAAAACAGGGAAAAAGTTGATTTTGAAAAAAGGACTCGATTTTTCGAACCAGATTTGGTACCCTCCGTCATAAATAATGCGTCATAGATAAGTGGATATGTTTATATGGGTAAAAAAATCGGCCTTAGCTTGTTTTATACTATTTGTTTAAATCAAGCTTCTTTAAGGAGGAATTTACAATGAAAAAGGCGAAATTACTTGTTCTTATCCTCGGTTTACTTGTCAGTGCAACAGAAATCACCTTGGCAGCTTCTATCACAGTCAAAAATTACAGCTTTGAACAGCCGGGGCAAGGAAAAATTAAAGGCTGGAATGGTGAAGGAGTAGGTGATACGCCTGCAATAGATATTCCCGGCTGGAGCAGCGATACTACACCCTCCGATTCGGGAGTAGAAACAGGTTATACTCCCACTGAAGGTGATTATATTGCTTTTTTGATGAGCGGCGACCCCTGCGTTTGGCAGTTGACTGATTGTAATATTGTTGCTGGTAAAGTTTATCAGCTGAAAGTGGATGCACGGAATACATATCAAGCCACGAGTTTAAGGATGGTTCTCTATTATGGAAACGGCGGCGCCAGAGTTCCGGCTGCGACCAAGACGGTAACTCTCACTGACACAATGGCTGAGTATTCTCTTAGTTTTTCAGCCAACGATGTTCCGGCATCCATTGGACATAAAATCGGTATCGAATTTACCAATGTCAGCAGTGGGAGCAGCTGGGTGGGCCTGGACAGAGTGCGGTTGAGGGAAGGCGCCGAAATCAAGGCATCAAATCCGTCTCCATCCAACGGCCGAACAAATGTGGATGTCAATGTGACCCTTACCTGGAGCTCGCCGCCGTCAATGCCGAATGCCAAATATGATGTTTATCTTGGAACCAACTCCAACCTTAGTGGAGTCAGTCCGGTGCGAGTTACCGAAAAGTCTTATCATCCCGCTTCGGCGCTAAGCAAGGGTACTACTTACTATTGGCGAGTGGATGTGGTCGGTGGCGATACGGGAGATGTGTGGAGTTTTACAACGGCAGGCAGGGAGTGGGAAAATCAGAGCATCAACGAGATAAACAAAACGCCCAGGCACGCAACGCTTATGCCGTATCCCGACCGGTCAAGCGCTGTCACAGGTACGCGTGAGGCTTCGATTTATCATAAGTCTCTGAACGGCAACTGGAAATTCCACTGGGTGCCGAAACCGGAAGACAGGCCGGTGGATTTCTATCAATTGAGTTATGATGTAAGCGGCTGGGCTGAAATACCTGTTCCGAGCAACTGGGAAATGCGCGGTTATGGCGTGCCGATATATACAAATTCAACATATCCGTTTGCAAATCACCCTCCGAGTGTTACCAGCACACCGCCGACTAACTACACCGCCTATACACAAAGAAATCCCGTCGGTTCCTATCGCAGGGAATTTACCATCTCGCCTGAATGGACCGGCAGAAAAGTGTTTATCCACTTTGACGGCGTGATGAGCGCGTTTTACCTGTGGATTAACGGACAGTTTGTAGGCTACAGCGAAGACAGCATGTCGCCGGCAGAATTCGATATTACCAGCTATCTGGTGTCAGGGACCAATGTGCTGGCTGCCGAAGTCTATCGCTGGTGCGACGGCAGTTACCTCGAAGACCAGGATATGTGGCGGATGAGCGGAATCTACCGAGATGTCTATCTGTTCTCGACACCACAAGTGCATCTGCGCGATTTCTGGGTGCGATGCGACCTGGACAGCTCATATCAAAATGCTACGCTCTACGTTGACGCAAACGTGCACAATTATAACAGTTCTGCTGTCGGGACCCATACCGTAGCAGTGACCCTGCTTGACGCCAACGGAAAAACCGTCGGTTCGGACCCGCTGATGACGGCGTCTCTGGCCAGCATCACCGGCGGCGCCGAAGGCAAGCTGACTATGAACGCCGCTGTCACCAATCCCCTCAAATGGACTGCGGAAACACCTAATCTGTATCAAGTGCTTCTGACGCTGAAAGACCCTAATAGCACAGTCGTTGAAGTCGAGCAGTGCAGGTTCGGTTTCCGAAAAGTCCAGATTATCAGCGGCGAGCTTAAGGTCAACGGCCGGAAAATTTACGTCAAAGGTGTCGACCGGCATGAATTCGACCCGAATGCCAACAAGGCCATACCTTACGACCGAATGGTTCAGGACGTTAAAATTATGAAACAAAACAATATCAATACCGTTCGAACCTGCCATTATCCCGATGACCCGAAATGGTACGAGCTGTGCGATAAATACGGTATTTATGTTATTGATGAAGCCAATATCGAATGTCACGGAAACATGGGGCTTTCAAATAATCCCACCTGGCAGGGAGCATTCCTGTACCGAACCAAGAATATGGTCGAGCGCGACAAGAACCACACCTGCGTCATTACATGGTCGCTGGGCAATGAGGCAGGCAACGGCAGCAATTTCACCACCACTTACAACTGG
>JBAPXT010000004.1:0-25949 GCA_049284355.1 Sedimentisphaerales bacterium | reverse complement strand
AGACTGCTATAATCTGCTCCTGATTGAATCTTGTGCCACGCATTGTGTGCCTCCTTTTTTCGGGTTCTAACATGCTGGCATTCTAATTGCAAGTGGCACAGTTTTTGGGGGTAAGGTCATGGCTTGTAGCGTCGGATTAGTTCGGCTTCTACAGGCACAACAAGGTCAAAATTAATACCGGAAAGAATCATAAAGCGTGCGTGAAAATCTTGAAGTTTCAAGTTGGTAACTTGTCTTATATTATTGGCGTGTTCACATAACCTGCGATAAAGTTCGTTTGTAGTTCCAGAAATAGGTTGACGCGCAGTCCGCCATCCACGAGGGACAGCTTTCCCAACATAAATCGGCTGTTTGTAGTGTTTGCTATTCTGCTGCGTAATGGGTTGGTATAGTTCAAAGTTGCCTGTGTAGTATAAAGCATATACACCCGTGCCTTCAAATTTGTTGTCCGGTGGCAACGGATGAACCGGTGTATTGTTAAAAAATTCAATCGCCTTATTGACTATACCTTCAAAGGCAGGCGACTTGAAAATATGAGCATCAATCTCGACCATAGCGATAGTATTCTTCTATACCTTTTAATTGTTTTGATTGATTACACGCTACTCTATTTGGCTCAAAATTGGAAGTATGTATTTTTGCATTTCAAAAAAAACAGTAAATCACAAGTTAAGCAATGGCAGAATCTTACAGCACGTCACCTGAAAATCTGAAATTTTCTTTTCAAAAAAGTGCCTCTCAAAACAGATAATAAGATGAAACAAAAAATGAAACATTAACCATTTTGGAAAGGATAAGAAAATGAGTAAACTAAGAAACGACTACAATTATGGATGGCAACAGTTACACGGTGCAGTTCATTGTTTGGCCGGTTCAGGAATCCAAAGATTACGTCTTGCCTATGCTGCGGCTGCATTACATAATCACACGGTTCTCCAAAACCCGAAAAACCATCTACCAAAGGAAATAAGAGACGAGTATATTGAGTTTGTAAGAAAAATGAGTTCAGTAAAAGCAACAGGAGATGAAGGAAACTTTCAAGCAACTGTTAATACTCTTGATGAAATGGAAATGAATCGTGCAACAGAAAAGATTCTCAGTTTCTATGATACTATATGCCGTTATCAAAGACGTCACTAAATATCGTACGGGATAATTGACAGCGCAAGATATTTAACATACTTGTTTTGTAGTGTAGATAAGGTCTTGTGTATGGTGAAAAATCCATATTTTTACTACTATTCACTTTTATGCCCCCACAAGGACTACCCTTCAAAACTACAAACAAGGGTTCCAATTCAATCCAAACAGGTAGAATAAGGTATCAGCATTTAGGATACAAAGCGGATATGTCTGATATAGCCGTAGGGTATGCCTTGAAAAGCCATAAATCACAGCGTAGTTATTTTAACTAATCATATAAGTTAAAATAAAAAGCCATATCTAACCCCTTTATTTCCAAAAAGTTATAGTAAACACCAAAAATTTATTGAAAAAAGTTCTTGTTTTATTTGAAATAACCACTATAATTTCAATAATAGTTAAAATTGGAAAGGACAGTAAAAAGTTGGCAAGAAAAAAAGCAAAGGGCTGGCATTTAAACAGAGACAAAGCCCCACACAGTGGAAAAGGAAGTGCAACGGTGGAACCGTTGAGGAAGAAAAACGATATAGCAGCAATTAAAGGATGCTTGAGCAATAGCCCACGTGACTACGCTTTGTTCACAGTTGGAATCAATATGGGCTTGAGGGGAAGCGATTTACTGTCTTTGAGGTTCAAAGATATTCTAACGCCTGACGGTCATATCAAAACAGCATTGAAAGTAGTAGAACAAAAAACAGACAAGTGCAGACGTATCACAATCGGCGATAATGTCCGTAAAGCATTAGAGGACTTATGCCATAACAGCAATGAAAACACCTTACCAAACAATTATATCTTCCCATCCCGTAAAGGTGGGAAGATGAGCATACAGCGGCTCCACCAGTTAGTTAATGAATGGGCAAAAGCTGCCAATATCGAAGGCCATTTTGGTAGTCATAGTTTGCGAAAAACTTACGGACATTTTCAATACAAGCAAGGTGTTGATATTGCTTTGTTGATGGAGATATTTGGGCATAGCTCGCAGGCAATTACTTTGAGATACATAGGTATTGAACAAGATGATATTGACGAGGCTAATCTGCGATTGAATTTATGAAACGTAAAAAGAAACAATTAAACGATACGGCTTTAACGAAGCCCGTAGCTCTCAAAAGAGGTTGCGGGCTTCTGGTGCTTATAGGGAAATCAATCAAATAAAAAACATATTATTTAATTGAATCGAAGGGACGTATGAAACGCAAGGAAGTTGAAGAAAAGTTTGAGGACTGGCATAAAACCGAATACGACGAAGACCCGGACACCAAGCCGCATCGGTTCAAAAAGCTACCAGTACGTTATGAGGTAGGTTTTTTGGCAAAGCTCGATAAACGAACGGAAGTTTTTGCTTTGTTAAAAAATGCCTTCGATGAAATTACAAATGATATGGGTGGTATCGAATCGTTAAGTCATATAAAAGTTTGCCTTGCCGAGCGTTTCACGTTTTTGGAATATGTTTTAAGGGGACTTGAGAGAGATATTGCAAACAATCCCAAAGAATCTTCTGCAATACTTTCACGCTGGATTCAGGCATTGAATTCGCTAACAGGTCTGGCAAAGACAATCGGGCTTGAACGCAGGGCAAAAAAAATCAATCTGAAAATGTATGTTGAGAGTAAACAATGAACATTGTCGAAGCAAAATTAGACCAAAACATTTTTAGAACCTTTTTGCAGGACGGCTCAGGTAGTGTAGCGTCTTGGAAAAATTGGATAATAGCAGACCGCGTTCTTTACGGCCTACCGATTAAAAAACAACACTATGATTTGATACGTGCTTGCACTGGTCGAAATCCCGTGTTGTTGCCCCTGCAGGGTTTTTCAGAGGCACTTTTCCTCACAGGACGCAGGTCAGGAAAGTCAAAAGAAGCATCAGTGATTTGTGCTTACGAAGCGGCCTTATCAGGCAAAGAAAAACTATTGAGCAAAGGTGAAACTGGCCTTGTTGCCTGCATAGCTCCAAGCAAACGTCAAGCGGCTGTTGAGCGAAATTATATCCGGGCAATATTCGATACCGATTTATTGAAACAGGAGATTACTGACGAAACGGCAGAGGGCTTCAAACTTTCTAACGGCGTTTATGTCACTGTCTTGGCGGGCGATTGGAGATTGGTCAGAAATTTCACCGTGCTTGCCTGTGTCATAACAGAAGCGGCATTTTTCGGTCTTGATGAAGAAAGTAAAGTTAGGTCTGATACGGAATTGGTGCGGGCAATTCGGCCAAGCTTGGCAACAGTTAATGGACGACTTACGGTTATATCAAGTCCATACGCAAAAAAAGGATACTGTTATCAAACGCATAAAAAGTATTTCGGCAACAATGTAGGGTCAGTGCTGGTTTGGAATTGTGCCAGCAGAGTTATGAATCCAACATTGAATCAAGATATTGTTGATAAAGCACTGGCGGAAGACCTCGCTTCGGCTCGTGCGGAGTATTTGGCGGAGTTTAGAGATGATATTTCTGCATACCTTTCAAGAGAAATTGTTGAAATTTGTGTCATTAGGGGAAGGAAAGAATTATTGCCGGAAACAGACGAAAAGTATTATGCTTTTTGTGATGTTTCAGGGGGACGTAGCGATGATGCATCACTATCTATCGCCCATCGAGACAAAAAACGGAAAGTAATAATCGACATAATCAGAAGGCATAAAGCACCACACTCACCCGCACAAATAATCGCGTCAATGAGTGAGGAAATAAAGCGTTTCGGTTTGCGGGAAATAACCGGAGACGCCTACGCGGCACAGTTTGTTGTGGACGCATTCAAATCGAACGGAATTAGGTTTATTAAAAGTGAGCTAAACAAATCAGAAATCTATTTAGAAATGTTGCCTCGTATTTGCAGCAATCAGGTGGAATTACTTGACGATGAAATTTTAATTTTGCAGCTTGCCGGTTTGGAGCGAAGAACAAGAAGTGGCGGGAAGGATATTGTTGACCACCAAAAAGGTGCTAAAGACGACGTGGCAAACGCAGTGTCGGGTGTGTCCGCAATATGCGGTAAAACAAGAAAATCCGTTGGTGTATGGTGATAAAAAATAACAATGGAAAAATAATTTTGAAAGGATAAGGCAATGCCAAGAATGGGTTATGAAGAAGAAGAAAAAATGAAATTGATGACCGGAAATTTTTGTGGACGAATAAAGTTTTTTGATGAATTTCACGGTGATTGTGTCGTCATCGGAAATTGGATTTTTTATGAGGACGGGGCGATGCGGGAAAGGTCTGTTGGATTTTCAACCCCGTTGATGGAGCCGCCTGAAAACGAGCGTGAATGTGCTAAAAACATTCTCGTATTCACAGAGGCAAAATTACAACTGGCAAGAGAAGAATTTGATAATTTCAAAAATCAACTGAAGCAAAGATGCCAACTTATTGCTGAACAAGGCGACTGCAACAATCCGCTGTCCCCACCTTCTACCGAAGACATTCAAAAGCTGGAGAATTTGAAAATCAAAGTAATGTCCTGGCAAAAGCGTCTCAAAAAGACAAGAAAGGATTTTGAAGCCACAACACCGGCGTATGTAAAGAAACGAGCAAAACGCTGCGGAGAAAACAGGTCTAAAACGATAGATGTTGCCGTTGCTATCGAAAAAATTGAAGTCTAAACGAAGACAGAATATGAGTGTAAAAATTGAAAGGAAAAACAATGAAGCTACAAAGAAGTAAAATCCATCCGAACACTTTTGCTGTGGTCGAAGATGACGACGAGAATTTGATTGACAATAGTTTGGAGCATACAGACCCAACTCAACAAGAATATGATGTTGAGCTTGAGCCGTTAGTGTCCCCACCACTTTTTGACGGGCAAGGTGATGCTACACCGGCCAGCAATGATGAAAATGGCCCGTTGGTTGTCCCTGTGATGAATTTTGACAAGCCAAAGACAAACGAAGCAAACGAGCAAATTACAGTTGGCAACACAGAAGACGAAACGCCTTTGAAAATACCAACAATGGACTTTGGTAAGAAGAAAAATTGAGGTAATGGTTATGGTTTCTTGTTCATACCCTGCTCCCTCGTTGGGGGTGGGGGTCTTATTCTTCCATTTATTTAGCGGGCAGGGGTTTTTACCTTTATTGCCCTCGCCCTTTGGAATTATTTTTAATTTTCTTTCGTAAAACTAACGGCAGAACACGAAAATAAAGAAAACGGCGTATAAACGTTAATCTTAGTCAAGACCCTAATATTACTAAGATTTTAAGAGTTTTTAGCTTGCAACGAGGATAATAAAGGAATTCAGGGTATCTATAAGTTGCTTTAGGAGTGGAACTTACGAAAATTTCACTTTTAGAATTATGTGGGGACATATATAATTAAAAAAAGGGTGACGCGACTTTCGGGATTGCAACCGGAAGAGCTTCGCTCGACCAGCAAGCGTCGCCCTTTTATAATTTTTAATCGGTCGAGCAGAAAAGAGGTCGAGCAAAATGATTGCGTTAGAAACAAGTTTCAAATCAAAACTTCGATTTGCGGCGTTACGTCGCGTCTCAACAGAACAGCAAGAAAAGACAGGGGAATCTTTACGCACCCAAAAGACGGATATTGAAAAGTATGTAGAACAGCTTGGCGGAGAAATTATAGCTTGGTATGGTGGGCAAGAGCACGCCACGCCGGGATATGAGAAAAAGGAAATTGACCGGCTGCTTAATGACACATTGAAGAAAAAATTTGATGCAGTTATAGTTACCGATGCAGATAGATGGAGCAGGGACAATTCTAAATCCAAAGCTGGGCTCGACATATTCAAGGGAAATGGAATTAGGTTTTTCGTTGGGACAAAGGAATGGGATTTATACAAGCCCGAAGATTGTTTGTTTCTTGGTATGTCTGCGGTTATGGGTGAATTCTTTGCAAGTAATCAAAAACGAAAATCACTACGTAGCCGCATACATCGAGCAAACCGAGGGTGTCCTACGTGTGGCAAGTTACCTTACGGCAGAACATTTGACAAAAAAACAGAAAAGTGGGGCATTGATAAAAAGAAACAAGCTATCATAGAAACTGCCGCTAAACGGTATTTGGCAGGTGAGAAGTTACCGGAGTTGGCAGAAGAATTTGGAATGAATGCTTCTAATCTGCACAAAATACTTACCAAGCGAAGCGGTAGCTTGTGGGAAACTGAATTCAATTCCGACAAGCTGAATATCCACGAGAAAGTCGAAATAAAAATCCCGCCGTTACTGCCGGACAGTATTATTACAGCAATCATAAAAAAAGCAGATGCCAACAGGACATACCTGCACGCTCACGGTAAAGCAAAAAATCAATATCTTTTAGGCAGGATGGTTTTTTGTAAGCACTGCGAATATGCAATGTTTGGCCAGACCAATCACAACGGACACCGATATTACCGTCACGCTCATACCAAACGTGAACGAGAATGCAACCAGCAAAAGACGTGGGTAAACGCCGAGGAATTAGAAGATATTGTGATGCGACACTTGTTTGAGTGTTTTGGTAATCCTAAAGCTGTCGAAAGAGCCATCGAAAAAGCCATACCAAACCTTGAGAAAGTCAGGGAGTATCAAAAGCAGCTTGAGCACATAGAAGAAGAGCTAAAGAAGATTAAGTCAGGTAGGGAGAGAATAATTCGCCTTGTTGCAAATTGCAGCATAACTGAACGTGATGCTACGAATCAGCTTGACGAAATCAAACAAAGGGAAAACAGCTTGCAGACAAAGCAGCAGCAAATAAAGGACAGCTTGGGAAATCGTCCCGACCCTGACAAAGTTAAAGCAGTGTCGAAGAAAATATCCTCTCAATTCAATAGCTACTCGCTACGATTGAATACAGTCAGAAGGATAGCGTCTAATAAACCATATAGCAAAATGACGTATGACGAAAAGCGGGCATTAGTGGAATTGGTTTTCAGCAGTAGAACACCGGAAGGTAAGAGAATGGGTTGGACTGATAAGGGTTGGAAATTCGATATACACGGCCTGCTAATCGACAAGCAAGGTTTGAATCCTTCAACTGATTATCTTAAGCAGCATACCTACTTTGAAGGCGAATTCGGCGAAAAGCGGGAGTTACCAGAGTTTTATCACACAGGGAAACAAAGAGAATTACTCACTATAACTAAATATGCGTTGTATTGACCAGACACAAACCTTCTTTGATTCTGCTTTCCTCGAGGCACTGCTGAACCTGCGGTGTGATGTTGATAAATTCGCGCCTATTTGGTGTATTAAACAATAGCTCTTTTCTATAGCTTTTCATAATGTTTTTTCCTCCAGCAGCCTTCGATAAACGGATTCGATGGTGTCGACCATTGTTCTCGGGGCGAATTTTTCTTTTACGGATTCTCGGCCTGCGGCACCGAGCTTGTTTCTCAGTTCAGCATTTTCAATCAATTCTGCACAGGCATCTGTTAATTGCTCGATGTTTTTCGGCTCGATTAGCCGGCCGGTGGTTTCATTCACGACTTCGCGAGCGCCATCGACGTCGAATGATATGGCGGGTTTGCCGCAGAGCATTGCCTGAGGCAGTGTGCGAGCAAGGCCTTCCCTTAAAGAGCAATGCACGAGTATGTCCGAAGATGCAATGGCAAGGGGGATTTCTTTTGGCGATAGCAGGCCTGTGAATTTGATTCTGCCGGTCAGGCCCAACTGACGAACCTGATTTTTGTAATACTCTGAGAGATTGCCGTCTCCGACGAACAGCCAGAGGGCGTTTTTGTATTGCTTCGAGAGCTGTTTGGCTGATTCGATAATGTAGTCGTGGCCTTTGAGCATAAAGAGCCGGGCGATGGTGATAAGGACAACGGCGTCCTGTGGGATTTGGTATTTTTGGCGAAAGGCCTTTTTGCGCTGGTCGGGGATTTGCTGGAGAAAATCATCCTCTTCAATGGCAGAATAAGCGGTTGTGAACTGTTCGGGATGGCCGATACCGGCTGCGAGCGCCTGATTGGTCATTGCATCGGCAACGCTGATAAAAAAATCGGTCCTTTTTGCGGCGGATTTTTCGACGGCGATGTAAAAGTGATTTACGAGATTATTCTGGTAAGGGTGAAACGCGAGGCCGTGGATTGTGTGCACTATTTTCGTATTGCGTATGCTGTGTGCTGCGAATCTGCCGAGGATTCCTGCTTTTGCGGAGTGTGTGTGGACAATATCAGGGTGAATTTCTGCAAGATGCTTTTTTATCGCTCTGTAGGCCGGTATGTCATAAACGGGATTGATTTGCCGGCGTAAGGAGTTAATCACAATTGTTTTATATTTTTGATTTTTAGTTTGTTGAAATAATTCGCCTTCAGGGCCTAAGGCGGGGCCTGTGAGAAGCGTGACATCGTGGCCGCGCTGAGCAAGAAGTTTGCAGGTGATTAACGTATTTTCCTGCGCGCCACCGAGAATCAAACGGGTTATTATATGCACTATAACCATAGAACACAGAACACAGAACACAGAACGCAGAATATATAATCCATGGAGCTACTCCTTAAACGCTAGCCCTTATTGCTTTTGAATATGCCATTAACATTTTACTGACCTCTTCTATCTGTGTTGAATATCCCGTAGTATCGCCATATTTGAGATCGTTTACGAGAATCAGATAATAACAACATTCTTCCAGCGAACTCTGGGCTACGCCTAAAAAATACACCTTTTCCGATTTACTCCTTTTTCTAAAACCTTCAGCTATATTAGCCGGAATCGAAACAGCAGCCCTTCTTAATTGTGAGGTCAGTCCGTATATTTCGCTTTTTGGAAAATTCTCGCTCAAGCGATAGACGGACAGAACAAATTTGTGTGCCTTTTGCCAAACAATTAGATCTGTGAAGTTTTTTGCCTTTTCCATAAACATGCACGTTCTTTCAAATTTAATTCTTATTGGAAAAGAATTTTAATACCATCCGCATTCAAAATTCTCCTGAGTTCTATGTTCTGATTTCTGAGTTCTTCAGTACTTTATCCACATTAGACAAAGACCTTCGGGCGGAGCAATTGGGCCGGCGGCCTTGCGGTCTTTTGCATCGAGAATTTCGATTATCTTTTCGGGTTTCCATTTGCCCCTGCCGATTTCGACGAGGGTTCCAACGATATTTCTGACCATATTATACAAAAACCTGTCGGCTTCGATATCTATATAAACCCATTTATCTTCCTGCGTAACCTCGCATCGCATTACGGTGCGAATTGAGTTGTCGCGTTTGTCTGCGGCGGAAGCGAAGGATTTGAAGTCCTTTTTGCCGAGCAGCATTTTTGCGGCGGCGTCCATTGCGGCGATATCGAGGGGCCGGGGTCGGTGCCAGCAGTTTCGGGTTTTCAGGACATTTCGCTTTTTGCCGGTAAAAATTGTGTAGCGGTATAGTTTGCACTTTGCAGAGCCGGATGCGTCGAAATCTTGGTCGACTTCAACAGCTTCGGTAACGACGATGTCACGCGGGAGGCGGTGATTGAGCGCCTTGACAAAATTTTCAGTCGGTATCGGCGAGTCGATAAGGAAGTTTACGACCTGGCCGAGGGCGCTGACACCTGCATCCGTTCGGCTGGCGCCGTTTATTTTGATGAATGTGCCGGTCAGCTCGCCGAGCGCTTGCTGGAGTTCGCCTTGGATGGTTCGTTTACCCGGCTGATTCTGCCAGCCGTTGTAATTTAAGCCATCGTAGCTGATTGTTAATTTTATGTTGCGAACCGCCATCGTGGGCGATTATAACAATTTTTCTGCGATTTGGACAGCGTTCAGCGCCGCCCCTTTTCGCAACTGGTCGCCGGCGACCCAGAGATTGATGCCCCGGTTTTCAGGAACGGATTCATCCTGACGGATTCGGCCGACGAAAATATCGTCCTTGTCAGTGGCGTCGAGGGGCATCGGGAAGCGATTGTTTTGTCGGTCATCCAATACCGAAACACCCGGCGCGGTGCTCAGGAGGTCCCTGACTTGGTCGGGGGTAATAGGGTCTTTAAACTCAAGATTGATGCTCTCACAATGTGCCCGGAAAACTGGGATGCGAATGCAGGTGCAGGTAATTGCAATATCTGGACAGTCGAAAATTTTTCTAGTCTCGTTGACCATTTTCGTTTCTTCCAGGTTGTATCCGTTCGGAGACAATGCGGAATTATGGCTAAAGCAGTTAAACGCTATCTGGTACGGGAAGGCCTTAATGGTCGGCGGTTTACCTTCGAGAATTTCGCGAGTCTGGCTTTCCAGTTCGAGCATTGCCGACATTCCGGCTCCGCTGGCGGCCTGATAGGTGCTGATGACCATTCTTTTAACGGGGTTTGCCCTGTGCAGCGGCCAGACGGGCACAATACCGATTATCGTCGAGCAGTTTGGGTTTGCGATGATGCCTTTGTGCTCTTTTATTTTCTGTGGATTTATTTCAGGGATGACAAGGGGGACATCAGGGTCCATTCTAAAGGCAGAAGAGTTGTCGACCACAACTGCGCCGGCCTGGGCCGCAGGATGGGCAAATTCTTTGCTTCTGTCGCCGCCGGCACTGAACAGGGCAATATTGATGCGGTCGAAGCTGTTTTTGGTCAATTCCTCGACGATGTAATCTTTGCCTTTGAATTTGATTTTCTTACCGGCAGAGCGGCTGCTTGCAAGGACTTTCAGAGAATCGAAGGGGAAATTCCGCTGTTCGATAATTTTTAGAAATTCCTGTCCGACTGCGCCAGTTACTCCTGCGATTGCCAGATTACAAGCCATATTTTTGGACTCCTGAAATATTTCGCAAACATCATAATAAGGGGCAGTCAAGGTAAACGACTGCCCGTCAAACCTGATTAAACCGGGATATTTATGATAATTATAGCATCTCGGCGGCAAAATGCAAGAGGCGAGCGCAAAATTGGTGATAACAGTCCGACTTCTCGCAGGCAATACAAAAGCCCCGCTTAAAAATAAAAGCGGGGCCAGGTTTTTGAAAAAAATTCAAGACTAATTTATTCTTTTTCTTTAGGCAGTTTCAGCACAACGAGGGTGCGGAAGCGTCCGTCGTTGACTAAGAGCAGGACTTTTCCTGTTTCGGCGGCCTTTTCCATAGCCCGGTCAAAGTCTTTTGTGTTGTTAATGGGCTTTTGGTTAACTTCCATAATCAGCATTCCGGCGGTGATACCTTTTCGTGCAGCTTCCGAGTCCGGCTCGACGGAGGTGATTATGACGCCATGCTGGTCCTGGTAGCCGTAACGCTCGGCCAGGTCATCGGTGAGGTTCTGGAGGGTAATTCCTAATTGCTTCATCACCTTTTCAGGGGCTTTGACACTTTTAAGCTGTGCGGAGCTTTCGCCGATTTCGGCCTCAAGAGTTTTTCGTTCGCCATTGCGGATAACAGTGATTTTTACCCCCGTGCCGGGCTTTAACATTGCGACACGGCTGCGAAACACACTGACTTCCTCGATTTTTTCGCCGTTGAATTCGACGACGACGTCGTATCGCTTCATTCCGGCTTTTTCGGCAGCAGAACCTTCGAGGACTTCGGTGACAACGACGCCTTTGGTGTCCTTGATGCCTAACGATTCGGCCAGGTCTGGGTTGAGGTCACTGATAACAATACCCAAAGCTCCGTAAACAACTTTTCTGCCTTCAGCCATCTGGGCATAAATATATTTGGCCATATTGATGGGGATGGCGAAACCGATGCCGATATTTCCGCCAGGCCCGAGGATGGCGGTGTTAATTCCGACGACCTTTCCATCGAGATTAATTAGAGGTCCGCCGGAATTTCCCGGGTTTATGGCGGCGTCGGTCTGGATGTAATTTTCATACTCAGCGAGCTGGAGACCGCTTCGGCCTTTTGCGCTAACGATGCCCGCGGTGACGGTGTGACTTAAGCCGAAAGGATTTCCGATAGCGAGAACCCATTCGCCGACTTCGAGTGCGTCGGAGTCGGCCATTTCGAGGGTAGGCAATTTATCGGCGTCGATTTTTATGACGGCGACCTCGGATTCCGGGTCTGAGCCGATGACTTTTGCTTTAAGCTCTCGGCCGTCCGCAAGCTTGACCTGGACGTCGTTGGCTTCGCCGACAAGATGATTATTGGTAAGGATGTAGCCGTCAGAGGAAACAATAAAGCCGGAACCCTGCGCCAATTGCTGGAATTTCCGTGGCTGAGGAGAGCGTTGGCGAGGTGAAGGGTTGCCGAAGAAGCGTCTGAAGAATTCATCGTCGCCAAACGGCCAGTCTGGCATTGTTGAGTATTGCTGGGAGACAATTTGGCTGGCTTTGATTCCCACAACGGCCGGCGAGGCCTTTTCGGCGATTCTGGCAAAGGCCTTACCCGTCTGGCGAAGGATGTCAATGCTGTTTGCATCCTGTGCATTGGCCGAAAGCGGGATGATAAAGAGTAAAAGTATTAAAGAAACTGGAATTACATAATAGCGTGATAAAGATTTCTTTTGTTCGATATTAATAGTCTGCATTTTGGCCTCCCAGTTCTCTAAACAGTATTTTAGAAAATTTACCATAAACAGCAATTTAGACGAATGTTGCTTATACGGTTTTACTGCCGAATAAGTTCGCGCCATTACTTTTTTCGTCTAACCACTGCTGGTTACTTCAGTTATGGTATTACCCGATTTCCTCGTCAATCCAGTTGAGCAATTCTTTAATTTCGTCGAGTGTAATATCGCCCATGTGAGCGATACGGAAGGTTTTTTCCTTGAGGTTGCCGTAGCCGTTTCCGAAAACGGTATTGTGCTTTTTCTGGACGGCGTTAATCACATCAGCTACATTGATACCTCGTGTATTTTTGACCGTTGTTAGTGTATCGGAGGCATATTTTTCCTCACAGAACAAGGCAAATTTTTTCTTTGTCCAGCTTCTGGTAAATTCGCCCATTTTTTTGTGTCTTTTCCATACGTTTTCCATACCTTCGGCAAGCAGTTTTTCGCACTGGTAGTTCAGGGCCATAATATGGGGGATACTTGGCGTAGTGGGGGTCTGATTTTTTTCGGCCGATTTTGCAAAGGCTTGGAAGTCAAAGTAATAACCTCGGCCCGGAACTTTTTTACTTTTTTCCATTGCCCGATTACTGACGGCAGCGACAGCAAATCCCGGCGGAATTGCAAAGGCCTTCTGGACCGATGCAAAAGCCACGTCCCAGGCGAGCTGGTCGAAATGCAAAGGAAGGGCTACCATTGCACTAACCGCATCCACAAAGACAAGAACATCGGGATATTTTTCCTTCATCATTTCGCTTACTTCATAGAGCGGGTTCATCAGGCCGGTGCTTGTTTCGTTGTACATAAGCGTAATGGCGGAGTATTTGCCGCTCGATAGTTTTTCGTCAATCATTTCAGGCAAAACGGGTTTTCCCCAGTCGACTTTTATTATATCGACGTCCCTGCCGCAGCTTTTGGCCACATCGGCCCATTTATCACTGAAAGAGCCGCAACAGGTGCACAGGACGGTCTCGTTGAAGTCCACGCAGTTGCGAATAGCTGCCTCCCAAATTCCGGAAGCTGAGGAAGTGGACAGGAAAACATTCTGGCTGGTGAAGAGGATTTTTTTGAGCATACTGGTCGTTTCGGAATGCAATTGAGCGTACTCTTTGCCGCGATGTCCCAGTGTCGGGCGTGCGAGCTGCTGCAAAACGTCTTCATTGACCTTTACGGGGCCGGGAATAAACAGTCTTGGCGGGTTTTTCCAGTCTACCATACATCTGCTCCTAAGAAAGAAGGTTACAATTTGTTAATAGTCAATCCTGAATAAATTTTTGGATAGAAGTAAGTTGACTTTTGGGGCATTTTTTCGCCGGCGTCGGTAATCATTTTTATCTGCTGCATTTTTACCGGATTGGTAAAGAAGGCCGCCTGTTTTTGCCCCGAGTCAACTTTGGCGATTGATTCGTCAATCGCATTGTCGGTATCCTTTATATATTCCAAACAGGTGCCGCCTGCCAGCTTTTTCTCGTCGATGCCCAATAGTTTTTCGAGGACCAGCTTGTGCAGCACAGAGACATCGAGCGACCTCCAGTGGCTGCTCATATTCGGTGCAACGGAATTCATTGCTCGTTTGTCTTTCAAGACGGCTGTGTAGAAGGTGTTATTGCCGGTGTAGATTCCGAATGCGGTTTTATCATCGTCATATTCTGTTTTCATCTGCGCAAGCATCTTTCGCTTTGCGTCTGTTTTATCACTGGGGCGACGGCCAAACTTATATTCAGTAATTTCGAAGTTCTCTTTAAGCCCGTCGATTAGTTCTGCAGCATCGAAATTTTTGAGATTTCCAACAAGGCGGTGGGTAGCCAAAATGACCAGCCCCTCGTTGCGGGTATTGGCGAAAGCAATCATTCGATAAGCTGCTGCGGGGTTGGGGGTTTCTTTGGAGTAAGCCAGAGCTGTTTCATAACGATGATGGCCATCCGCTATAATGCAGCTTTTATCGAGCATTATTTTGGCAATTGTATCGATATCTTTTTTGGCGGTTATTGCAAACAGGCGGTGTCGTACGTCCTGTTCGTCAAGAAAATCTATAAGTGGCTTTTGAGTAGCGGCTTTTTCAATAATTTTGTCTGCGATTTTTTGTTCATCTTCATAAAGCAAAAAAGGCAGGCCGAAATCGGCGGAGGTTGCTCTTTTAAGATTGAGCCTGTCGATTTTGGGCTCATTGAGGGTTTGTTCGTGCGGTCTGACCCGCCCCTGCGGGCCGAGTTCTTCGAGTTTGGCCAAAGCAATGAAACTGGAGCGCTGGAATTGAGAACCCGCGAGCTGAAAATCCTGGATATAGACGTAGATGGCATCAGCCGGGTCTTGTTTCAGGACACCTTTTTTTACCCAGGTATTGAGGTAGCCGGCCGCCCTTGTGTATTGATTGTTGTCGGCGTTATCAGAAGAGGTAGTTTCCCCTTTGATTATGCGCACGATATTGTATTGGCTTTTTTCATAAAGCATCTGTTGCTGAGCGGCGTTTATAACATCATAAGGGGGGGAAACACAGCTTCCCACATCGCCAACCACTTTCGCATCAAACCTAAATGCTTTAAACGGCTTGAGTTGCATCATCACCACCTTCAAATCCTTATATTATTTCGATTAGCATTAATCTCTAAATTTATTCATTTTAATGTTGCCAAAAGCTGAAAAGTAAAAATAATACCAAAAGGGAAACAAATTGTCAATTATGATAAGGATGTAGAAAAATGAAGATAAGAAATTGGGCACGTTTTGTTGTAACGATAATAACGGTTGTGTTAATCAGCGGGGCTTGTTTTGCTTCCGACAACAAGGACTTTCAATACTGGAACGTAACGGATTTATCTGTTGATATTAATAAAGACTGGAAATTTACATTTCAGGAGGAACTGCGGTTCGGGGAAAGCGGCAAGCGTCTTTACTATCAGCATTATGAGCCGGGGCTTACATACAGCGGCCTGGCGAAATGGATAGATTTTGGGTTTAACTACAGGCAGGTGCTTGAAAGAAACAGCAAAGGTAAATGGAAGATGGAAGACCAGCCGAACCTGAATATTACGTTGAAAGGTAAAATGTTCGGCCTTGATTTGAGCGACAGGTCAAGAATCGAATATCGGATACTGGAAGACAGAAAGGATGTTTGGCGGTATAGAAACAAGCTTACGGCGAAATTGCCATTCGAGTTTACGGAACTTAAATTACAACCTTATGTGGCGGATGAAATATTTGTTCCTCTTGACAACGTCGATTTTGACACTAACAGGTTGTATGCGGGGGTTCTCTTTAAGCTGACAAAGAATATAGGATGTGACCTTTTTTACCTTTGGCAGGCAAGCAAATCCAACGGCGGTTGGACAGATATTAATGTGGTTGGGACAGCGTTTAAACTCAGCTTTTAGGGTTTTGTCAGCAGAGGAGGTTGATTTTTGGTCTTTTTCTTTTCTGCGAGGTATTGATTTATAGCGGCGGCTGCGATTCGGCCTTGGCCCATCGCGAGAATAACGGTTGCTGCGCCAAGAACGATGTCTCCGCCGGCATAAACGCCTTCCATTGAAGTTTTACAGTTTTCATCAACAATGATATTGCCCCATTTGTTGAATTGAAGGTCCGGAGTGGCCTGGCGAATCAAGGGATTTGCGGCGTTGCCGATGGCAATTATTACGGTATCGACCTCGATTTGAAATTCCGAGCCTTCTATCGGGACAGGTCTTCGTCGGCCTGATTCATCAGGTTCGCCAAGCCGGTACTTGAGACATTCGATAGCAGTTACGCGGCTGTTCTGGTCGGCGATTATTCGTTTCGGACTTTGCAGGACGTGAAACTCGACGCCCTCCTCCTTTGCGTGATGGACTTCTTCGATTCGTGCGGGCATTTCCTTTTCGCTTCTTCGATAGACCAGATAGACCTTTTCTGCGCCGAGTCTGACAGCGGTTCTGGCGGAGTCCATAGCGACGTTGCCGCCGCCGATGACAGCAACCTTTTTTGCGAGTGCTATCGGGGTATCTGCGCCCTTGCCGAATTTGTAGGCCTTCATAAGATTTGCGCGCGTGAGGTATTCATTGGCGCTGTATACTCCGATAAGAGACTCACCTTCAATACCCATAAATTGGGGCAAGCCAGCCCCCACGCCGACGAAGACTGCATCGAAGCCGTCTTCTTTCATAAGCTGTTCGATGGTTCTCGTTCTGCCGACGATAAAGTTGCAGACAATTTTGACGCCCATTTTGGTAAGGGTGTCAATTTCCTTTTGCACGATTGTCTTTGGGAGTCTAAATTCCGGGATTCCGTAAACCATAACGCCGCCGGGCTTGTGAAAGGCCTCGAAAATAGTAACATCGTGCCCGGCCCTTCTGGTATCGGTAGCGGCGACGATGCCGCCGGGACCTGAGCCTATTACGGCGACTTTCATTCCCGTGTCAGGTGCGACGGAGGGGACGGCATCCTGGTTTTGGTCGAGGTCGGCAACGAATCTTTCCAGCCGGCCAATCGAAACGGCTTTGGTTGGGTCCTTGAATTTTAGGCCGACGGTACAGGTTTGCTGGCACTGGACCTCCTGGGGACATACTCGGCCGCAGACCGCAGGCAAAAGAGAATTCTCCCTGATAAGGGCAATAGCTTTTTTGAAATCGCCGTCGGCGATGGCAGCTACAAAATCTCTTATTTTTATCCGGACAGGACAGCCTTCAATGCAAGGTTGGTTTTTGCACTGGAGGCACCGCATTGCTTCGAGCCTGGCATGCGTTTCAGTATATCCGGTCGCCACTTCGCTGACGTTGCTTCTTCTTTCGACGGCGTTCTGGGCAGGCATATCCTGCGGAGAGATTTCGTATCTGTCTTTGGGTTTAAGCCCTCCGGCTTTTTGCTTTTCCAAAAGCCGCTGCAATAATTCCTGTCTTTCTTTATCGGTCATTTAAGGAAGAATCTATCTATTTGTCCAAACCTATTTTGCACCTGTATTCTTTATATGCTTCGCGGGCCTTTTGTTCGGCGTTTTTATAAGCGTCCAGTCTTTTTATCATCAGGTCGAAATTGACCTTGTGTCCGTCGAACTCAGGTCCGTCGACACAAACGAATTTTGGCCGGCCGTCAAATTCGATTCTGCAGCCGCCGCACATACCCGTCCCGTCAACCATAATAGTGTTGAGGGATACTTGTGTGGGGATGTCGAACTGCTTTGTGACCTCGCAGCAGAACTTCATCATTATAGCCGGGCCGATTGCAAGAACCAAATCCGGTTTTGGCTGACGCTGGCAAATCTCTTTCAGCGGTTCGGTTACCAGAGCCTTTCGGCCGTACGAGCCGTCGTCTGTTGTGATTATCAGCTCGTCACTTAAGGCGGCAAACCGGTCTTCGAGGATAAGCAGAGTTTTTGTTCTTGCGCCGAGGATGCTGATGATTTTATTACCGGCTTTTTTCAGCCCCTTTGCGATGGGCAGCAGTGGTGCGTTGCCGATTCCGCCGCTGACGCAGACGACCGTGCCGAAGTTTTGAATGTATGTCGGCCTGCCCAGCGGCCCGACGACGTTAGTTATATGGTCGCCTGTTTTCATATCGGCCAGTTCCGATGTGGTTTTGCCGACGCGCTGCCAAATCAGATTGATAGTGCCTTTTTTGGGGTCGGCATCGGCGATTGTCAGGGGGATTCGCTCGCTGTATTCGCTGCTTATTGCGATAATGACGAATTGGCCCGGCTTTGCTGCTTGCGCAATAAGAGGCGCTTCGACATCAGCAGTGAAGACGTCTTCGCTAAGCTGTTCTTTAGAGACAATTTTATGCGGCACTTTTTAGCTTCTTTCCAGAGCTACGGCAAGGCCTTCGCCTTGACGAGCGGTTCAAAAACAGGAAAAACTCGATTATGCAAAAAAAAGGCTGCCTGTCAAGGCAGCCTTTGATGTGCGGTGCGGGGTGATTTGCAGAAATCGCCGTCCTAAGGAGTGAATACGTCAAGACCAGGGCCGAACTGCCGCAGGTAATAAAGAGAATAGGCCCGCTTGAAAATCAGCAGAGGCAACAGTATCACGGTGCCGATATAGGGTATCAGCAGCAATACGCTTGCGCAACAGAAGCAGCATCCTATACAAAAGCCAATAACAACAATTGTACCTATGGCTATTGCTATGACAATTTGAAAGAGGATGTAGAGCGTGAATCGTGCTTTGTTGACAGAAAGGATTGTCAGGAATTCCCGCCAGCCGGCTACACAGCTTTCTGTTCGCAGGAACATTACCGGCACGACGAAATCGAATGTAAATTTCCTCACCAAAAATATCACTATTGCGAGCACAAATACAATCAGGCCTAAAATTATGGTTATCGGGACAAAAACTATAACAGGAGCAGCTTCAGTAGCCATCATTATAATAAGCAAGACAATACCAAGAATGGGCACAGCTACTACGGCAAGACTAATTATGCCCAGCACAACTCGGAACAGAAAGAGACTATTGCCGTGCTCTCTGAATTTGTGCCAGGGGACTTTGACTTCCGACTTATTTTCCGCTATACAGTGAAGAAACATAAATCTGCCCCTGCTGTTGAGCCATGCGATAAGAAGACCAATTCCTATTATTAGAATCACCGCAATCACGGCAGCAGGTATAATCCAGTTCAGGTTATCCAGGATAAATTCTTTTGCTTTGTTAATGCTTTCTGCTATATGGGTCTGTTCATGTGGCCCGGCATGGTAGCCATTGGGTCCGCCTCCGTTTCCGCCACCGCCACCTCCAGTTCCCAGATACGCCAGCCAGGCGCAGAAGCCGATGGTAAACCATTTGCCCAAATCAAATGGTCTGAAAAGCATGACCTTTGCTCTTTCGATAGCGGGACCGATGGGGTCGATGACGCTTACTCTGTTTGGTTGTTCGGAAGTCATAATATACGTCCTCCAAGATAAGTCAGCCAGTTAAAGAACATAGTTAAAATAACTAATAAGAAGTTTATTTTCAATAAAGTGGATACTATAACAGCAAACCCTGCAGCGCAGGCGGCTACAAGCATAGCGGCCCAGCCCATAGTTTTATCCCACCAGCTTACTTTTATAATTTCCTGTTCCTTTGCTGCCTTTAGCTGTTTGAGCTCGCCGAGGGCATTATTTATCAATGACTCGACGAACACTTTGCCGGGTTTATTTGAATCACCGGCAAGTTTCACCAGCCGCGAGATATTATCATCTTCTTGTTTCATAATTTTTGTCTGTCCTTGTTCGAAGTCGCCGTTTTTTAAGCTCCTGACGGAGAGAAATTCTCGCCCGGTACAACAGATTATGCACGGCCTTTTCCGTAATACTCATTTGACGGGCGATATCACGAGCACAGAGCCCTTCGATATACTTGGCCTTTAGAACAGCTTGTTCTTTACTTTCCAGTCTGTCCAAAGCCGAATGGACGATTACAGACGTTTCCTTTCGTTCGAGCACCTCGTCTGGCAGCGGTTTGCTGTCGATTAGTTCAAGGTAGCGGCTTGTTTCGCCGTTGACGCTCGGTCGGCTCGCCCGCCTTCTCGTCTCAAGGCGGATATTGTTCCGGGCGATGCCGAAAATCCACTCTTCAGGGCTGCCCTTCGAGATGTTATAACTGCCGCATCCGCGCACGGCGTCGAAAACCGTTTTTTGCACCAACTCTTCGGCAAGCGTTGGATTTGGCCAGCGATTCATAAACATCCCGTAAAGCAGGGGAATCTCTCGGTCGAGAAATTCTCGCCATATCTCAGCATTGCCTTCGGCGAACCCCGCCCGGCTTAGTTGTTCCGGCCCGTCGGTCACTTTCTCGGAAATTACCTTTCTGGCACCAGCCCTCGGCTTCGCCTGCAGGCGAGCTTCTATCAGGTATTATGCGTATAAGGGGCAAATTACTTACACTTTTTGATATTTTCTTTTACCCACTGGTCCCGGTTCCGAAAAGCTTTTGTCAAACGGGCCGGCAAACAGGTCAGATGGTAGTATTGCTCTGTTTTTGTTGCAGCGAGCGCAGCTCTCTGCGGACCGGCCAGTCGGCAAAAGCGAGGAAAAAGGCCATAATTATATTTACGATTGGTATGAGCATTAACAGGCCCAATGCCCAGCTATAGCCGGCATTTGAGAAAATCTTACAGCAAATCAGTAGCTTCACCGCGACAATGACCAGAATAACAAATGCTGCAATAAAGGCGATGACGATTGCAACCATCGGGTCCACCTGTGGATATTGTTGAGTCCATGCACAAGCGTTCATATTTTCTCCTTTCAGTTAAGATTCAATTATGGAGCGTTTGATGCTGAAAGCGCAGTATAGCAAACAACCATCCGTTTGCAAGAGAAATGTACGTTGGGGCAAACCTGCGCCTGCCCTCCGTAGTCCGTCTCATTGGACGAAGGACGGGTGTCCGCCCTTGCCTTCTAAAAATCACCGCCTGTCGTGAGCAAAGTCGAACGGCACCAAGGCCGCTTGCCACGGCGTAGTCCTTTAACGAAGCAGGGTCATCCGTCTTCGGCCCCCCCTTTTTGTATTTACTATGGCTGATGACAACGGTATTCTATTCTGAAATTTTGTAAGGATTATACGATGAAAGCCATTTCCATAACCACGATTATACTGTTGTCTTTGAGCTCTGTTGCTCTGGCCGGGGTAGTTGCCCCCGACGCGAATGTAGAAAAGCTCAGCAATGTTTTTGCCTTTACCGAAGGCCCTGCCGCCGACCCCAGTGGCAACGTCTATTTTACCGACCAGCCCAATGACAAAATCTATATCTGGTCAACCGATGGTAAATTGTCGGTCTTTTTGACCGGAGGTGAACGCTCAAACGGGATGCGTTTCGACGCCGACGGCGTATCGCTGCTTGCCTGTGCTGACCTGCATAACCGGCTCGTTTCATTTGACCCAAACGGCAAAATGACCATTATTGTCGAAAAATACAAGGGCAAAAAGCTCAACGGTCCAAACGACCTCTGGCGGCATCCCAATGGCGGTCTATACATAACAGACCCATACTATAGAAGAAGCTGGTGGACAGACCCCAATATGGAACAGGATGGCCAGCACGTCTATTACCTCGCCCCCGACCGCAAAACGCTTATTCGCGTTACGGATGACCTCGTTGCGCCCAACGGCATAGTCGGCACGCCCGACGGCAAGCTGCTTTACGTCGCCGACATCGGCGCAAGCAAGACATACGTCTATACAATCAATCCAGACGGCACACTTTCAAATAAGAAGCTGTTCTGCGATATGGGTTCCGATGGAATGACAATCGATAACGAAGGCAATGTTTACCTGACGGGCAAAGGCGTTACGGTTTTCAATCCCGCGGGAGAAAAAATCGAGCATATCAAAATACCTGAACCGTGGACTGCCAATTTATGTTTCGGTGGCAAAGACATGAATACCCTTTTCATCACCGCGTCAAAATCCCTTTACGCGATTAAAATGCGAACCAGGGGCGTCACCTGGCCTGTAAGGTCTCTCGCAAAAAGCGGGAATTATAGCGCAGAACCGAAGGAAGGTCGACCAATTTCAATAAAATAAGCTGCTTGTAAAGTCGGTTTTCCCAAAAACTTAGCATCGGATGAATTTTTTTATAGTACGGGGGCTTAACTGCGCTTTTTTCTCAACATCACCGCACTCGTCGCGGCGTAGGCCGTGCCGTAGCCGGACCGAGACCGAGAAGAAAAAGCGTGGAAGGTTCGGGGATAGCAGTAAAATTATGACTCAGTTTAGCTGAATTTGTTTCGTAATAGTTTTACCGTCTCTAAATATTTCTAACTTTATTTCTTTCTCTTTATATTCACGTAGGATGTTATTAACATGCATTGTGTCAATCACTTCTATATCGTTAATTTTCCGTATAATATCACCAGTCAAAATGTCGTTGTTAAAAGCGGGCGACCCTTTTACAACGGCAACAACATAAATCCCCTTGTTTGATTCTATTTTCTTGCGAAGTTCGTCTGTTAAGTTGTCCAAAAAAATACCCAGCCGCCCCGGCTTCACCTTAACCCAAAAACTGGCATAATAATCATATCTTCTTATGCTATAGGGCATATATGTTGTTTGGGTTCCATAAGTTGTTGAAGAACCTGAATAATTCGCGAACCCGCCTCCTGAACCATAGATACTTCCTGAGTGGTAACTTGTTTGCGTGTTAGGCATAGTCGACGGCATGCTCCCTGATATTGTGTTTGTATATTGGCTATAAACAATAACTGTATCAGCATGAACTTTTTTAGCCTGTTCAACTGCCGCATCTCGACTTATCTCTCCAGCGTTAAAACAAGACTGCCCAATTAGACAGTACCCGTTTTCAACCATATGTTTTGCATCAGCTTCAGGGTCAAATCCTTGTCTTAACTTAGGTTCATCCGTCGAAATAATAACCCGCGATTCATCCCAAAGTATATCCTTGCCTCTCGTACAATCTTGGTAGAATTGGCTATAAGGATTGCACCCCCAGAAAAATAGTAAGAATGGTAACAAAACAATAGCGTTTTTCATCTTTATCTCTTCTACAATCACCTCCGAACTGGCTGAAAGAAATATTATCTGTTTATGGACGGATAATCAATGGTAAAAAGCAAGACGTTTCTTTTTCAACCGTTTTACGCTAATATGGCACTATATTTAGGTTGAAATCGGGACAACCGACCCGAAAAAGGACAGGTGAAAATGGACACACAAACAATAAACACGCCTGAAAAGTTGCATCAAGCTATTGTCAAGTTCTTAGAAAGTGATTATTCGCACGAAGACCTTGTAGAGACATACAACGCTGCTCTCAAGTGCGTTGCACGTTTTCGGGTGGATTATTTAGCATTGCCCGCTTTGCTTCGTAAGAACGACCCTTTAGATGGCCTACAGGATGTTATGGAATGGTGTAACGAAGCTTCCAAGGCTGTCGATGATATAGTTCTTAATTTGGAAAAACAGGATCGCACAATCAGCGCAATAATCGCCCAACTTAAAAAACTAAGGGACTTTGCGAGCCGTGTCCTTTCCCTCGTAAATAGCAAGCTTAAGGAACAAGCTCAAAAGGAAGCGAGAGCAAAAGTAGAAAAAGAATATAAGAATTTAGAAGAGAAATATAAAGAATCGAGGCTAAAACTCGATAATAAGCTGAAGGCTCTTTATGCGGCTGGCGGCGCCCCGCTTGTCGTAGAGGCTCAGACAAACGCTGATTTAGCACAGGTCAGCGGAGAGCTTCAACGGGAGGAACAAAAGATATTAAGACGAGAGATAGAAGACATAGTTCAGATTTATTTGTCAAAAGACCCTACCTTCAAAGATAGAATTTCTCAACTGAACGGTGAAATCAACGAAGTGCTCGAAACACTCAATAAACTGGTCGGTAGTGACACACCAGCAGGAAAGCTACTCGACATATATTGCAAGCTGAAAGATATTCCTTTACAACGACAGTTTGACAATGTTGGAGACGCTTATTCTCCCATAAGTGATTTGACCGACGCGATATGCGGCGGATGTAACAGATTATATACCAGTATCGACACTGTTATTAAGACATTTGAAGAAATACGAACAAAAGCAGAGCAGAAGAAGAATAAAGGGATATTCAAGAGAATATCGTATTGGATTTACATTCCTATTCTCTTTTTCGCAGCACTGCTTACGTGTTTATTCTACTTAGGATGGCTTGAGCCAATCAAGGCTTTTATTCGCAATATATTGCGGCATAAGTGAAAAGCGTTTTGAAAAACTTCAATCAAAAACGCAGCAGGTTAAGAACAGAAATCCATTTTTCAAATTTTTTTATCTCAATATCTTTATTTTAACATAATAATGTACAAAGCAAATTGACTGATTTTATATCGTGATAGTTACAGTGCCTTTTCAACACCTTCGCCGTATTCCTTGTCAGCTTTGCGGAAATGCTCGAGCATTTTTTTCTGGATTTCCTTCGGGGCCTTACGGAGCGAACGTGCGATGTTCTGAACCAGTCTTTTCCGCTGGTCAGGCGGCATCAAACGATAAAGGTTTCCCGGCTGAATATAATCATCATCGACACCCCGCTTCTGCTCATACCAATCAGCGTCACCGGAAATTTTGAGAGGCGGTTCTTTATATGAGGGGTCGGCCTTGGGGCCGCCGAAGCTGTTCGGCTCGTAATTTGGTGAAGAGCCGCCGTTATCGTCGAACCTCATTTTCCCGTCGCGCTGATAATTATCCGCTTTTGTCGCATGCGGACAGTTTATAGGGAGTCGCTCAAAATTGACGCATAGGCGATACCTGTGAGCATCGGCATAAGAGAAAATTCGAGCCTGAAGCATTTTGCAAGGTGAGAAGGAAATTCCCGGAGGGACATTTGCGGGGGAGAATGCAGCCTGCTCAACTTCTGCAAAGTAGTTTTGGGGATTTTTGTTCATCTCAAGTACGCCGACTTCGATGAGAGGATAATCTGCATGAGGCCATACTTTGGTCAAGTCGAAGGGATTCCATCGATAGTTTTCTGCATCGGTTTCGGGCATAATCTGAACGGAAAATGTCCATTTTGGGAAGTCGCCTTTTTCTATCGCGTTGAAGAGCTGTTTCACGTGATAGTCCGGGTCATCTCCTGCAATCTTATCGGCTTCTTCCTGCATAAAGCACTGGATTCCCTGCTGCGTCTTGAAATGGAACTTAACCCAGAAGCGTTCATTTTCGGCGTTGATGAAGCTATAGGTGTGACTGCTGTAGCCATTCATATAAGGGATGCCTTTGGGAATGC
Organism: Sedimentisphaerales bacterium; assembly: GCA_049284355.1. Taxonomy (GTDB): domain Bacteria; phylum Planctomycetota; class Phycisphaerae; order Sedimentisphaerales; family Anaerobacaceae; genus CAIYOL01. Next base: position 759 of record JBAPXT010000004.1, on the reverse strand, counting down.
CCCTATCAGAAAAGAGGATAGTCACCTGGTGAAGTGCTTCGGGGACCTGTGACCAGAAATCCCACTGCATTGTGTCGTTCTTTGCATTTGTCTTCGGGTCCCTTTTCTGCGTATGAATGAAATCAGGGAACTTGATTGCGTCCCGGATGAAGAATGTTGGCGTGTTGTTGCCTACCATATCCCAGTTACCTTCCTCGGTATAGAACTTAAGTGCAAAGCCCCTGACATCGCGCACGGTGTCGGCGGAGCCCTTCTCACCAGCGACAGTAGAAAACCGGCCGAAGACTTCCGTTTTCTTGCCGACTTTCGAGAATATCGCGGCCTTAGTGTACTTTGTGATGTCCTTGGTAACGGTGAATGTGCCGTGTGCGCCAGCGGCCTTTGCATGCACAACACGCTCGGGGATACGTTCCCGGTTAAAATTGGACAGTTTTTCAAGCAGATGATGATCCTGCAGCAATGTCGGACCTCTTTCTCCTGCGGTTAGGGATGTTTGATTGTCGGATACGGGAATGCCTGCTGCGGTAGTTAGTTTTTTTTCAGTCATCGTTCTTCTCCTTATTTTATTTATTAACGAGAACAACTTTGCTGGCAATTTAGTTTAACGGAAACAGGCAGGATGTCAACATTATTGTATGGCGTTATTTCACTCGTTTACTGTTGTTTCCGGAAGCCGCTGAGGTGGTGGAAAAATCAATCAAAAGCACAGCAGGTTAAGGGCAAAAGTCCATTTTTTCAAAATTTTTTTACCCCTTTTTC
>JBAPXT010000003.1:0-6218 GCA_049284355.1 Sedimentisphaerales bacterium | reverse complement strand
GGCGAAGTTAATGCAAATCATTAACAAACGAGAGGACTGGTCGTTCTTCGATAAGTTAGAAGATTTGGCAGATTCCTCGAAAGAAGCCCAGGATTTATTTATCCAAGCAGTTCAAAACATTTCTGACGCACCGCTGGCATCTAAATTAGCAGACGAATCACTTGAGCGAGCCATAGTTCTCTCCGAGAAACTGGCAGGAAAACAAGGTAACTTGCTTTTCGAGGCAAGAAGCAAGAGCCATCACGGCTTTGGACGAGGCTGCCTTGGCTGTCAAATAGACACCAGAGGAATTACTAATCCCAAGTATATCGAGAAGCTGCTCAAATTATTCGGCTTTGTAACGATACCTGTAAATTGGGCCCAGATAGAGTCTCATAAAGGCACCTACGATTTTTCAACGGTTGATGCCTGCATCGATGCCCTTGGCAAAAAGAAATTGGCACTCGGTGCGGGGCCGCTGCTTCGTTTCTCAAAAGAATATTTGCCCAAGTGGCTGCTGCGCAGCGGAACTGAGTTTGAAAAGATTCGCGAAACTGCGTATCAATTCGTTTCAAATATAGTTGCTCGATACTCAGGCAGTATTCATGCGTGGCGTGTTATAAGCGGTCTTAACGCATATAATCATTTCGGGTTCAGCTTTGAACAGGTTTTGGAAATGACGCGAGCGGCCAATATGGCCGTAAAACAGGCAAGTGACAGAGCCTTAAAGATAATAGAAATCAGCAATCCGTGGGGCGAATATTATGCAACAACAACTAATACTATTCCACCATTAGTGTATGTGGATATGGTAGTGCAGAGCGGGATTAATTTTGATGCGTTCGGGTTAGCTATGCAGTTCGGCAAGAATGAGGCCGGTATGCACATTAGAGATATGATGCAGATATCGGCAGCTTTGGATTACTTTGCGCCCATAGCCAAGCCATTGTATATAACCGAGGTGGAAGTTCCGAGCCAAATGGACAGCGGTTTATACAATGGCAAAGTTGCCGGTGTATGGCACGAGGAATGGAACGAAGGGCGGCAAGGACAATGGATTGAGCAATTCTATAAGGTAGCCCTTAGCAAACCATTTGTCGAGACGGTAACATATTCGAACCTCAGCGATACAGATGATAGTGCTATAGCCAACAGCGGGCTGTTGACGGCCGAGTTCGAACCCAAAGAATCGTTTCAAACTTTGAAGAAACTACATAATGCTATTTTCGGATGACAGGTAAACAGCAAAAAAAGCTGCCGAGCGGCAAAGGTAAATTGAAAATTTGACCGTGGCAACCGATAGTTTTATCCAACGAGCCGATACGTCGCAAAACAAGATTCAATCATTTGCGTTTTGTTTAGCTTTGGGCGCGGCGGCGTGCTTATCTATCTGTTTTGCTGGTTCGGGTCTTGGCAGACTTGAACAACCGAGCAAAATCAGGCTGGAGAGCCGAGTAAATCCGAATTATGCGCCGCCAGCAAGTTTAGCAAGATTACCCGGCATAGGCGCTGGACGAGCCAAGGCGATAACGGCTTACCGCGAGAATTTCAGAGAAAAAAACAGCGGCAGTAGAGCCTTTCGAAATTGCGATGATTTGCAGAAAGTTAAGGGCATAGGACCTAAAACAGCTGAAAATATTAGCCAATGGCTAAAGTTTGAATAAGATGTAGAGAAGAGAAAAAATGGAAGAATGGGAAATAGATAAGCCGCTTGGCCAATGCTGCGGGACGGGTAAGAAAATCGAATACGGTGAAGAATATTTCGCCGCTTTGGTGGAAACCGAGAAAGGATTGGCACGGCGGGATTTTTGCGCCGACTACTGGCTGGCAGAAAAACCGAATGTGTTTTGTTACTGGAAAACCAGACTGCCGAAGCCTGATGAGAAAAAGCACCGGTTCGTCGATGATGAGATGCTGATGGCCTTTTTCGAGCGGCTGGGGAAAGAGACCGAGCAGGAAAAAATAAATTTTCGCTTTGTGCTGGCATTGGTCCTGATGCGAAAAAGACGCCTGAAATATGATTCATCCAAAAGCGAAGACGGCAAGGAAATCTGGCGTTTGAGAATAACGGGCGAAAAGGAATTCGTCGAGGTAACAAATCCCAAACTTGATGATGAACAAGTCAAGCAGTTGACCTCACAGATAGGCGAGATTTTACAAACGGACTTATAGAAAGTGGATTATCAAAAGTGTAACCTTCGATTGTTCACTGGTTTTGCTGCGGCGATATTAATCCTTAGCGGCTGCGCAGCCCAGATGCAAAAGCCGGTGCGGGCTTGTCCTGGCAAAGAATCTATAGCTGAGTCGTTATCTTCGCTAAGGACACGATTAGAAAATATAGTGCCGCTGAGAGCCGACGGGCAGTGTCTTTTGCAGTACTACGCTGAAGACAAGAAACCGAAAAGAGAAAATTTTCCAGTGAAGCTATGGATAAATCCGCCGGTCGAAATTTATATGCAAGGTGATGTTGCTTTTGACCCGAAGGGGATTGTTCTCGGCTCGAATAAAGACGGGTTTTGGCTGACAGTGAAACTGAAAGAAATCAGCAGTTATTGGTGGGGACAGTGGTCGGAGAGAAATTATCCTGAAAAATTGATGATTAGTCCGAGATTAATGCTTGAAGCTCTGGGGGTCGTGGCGGCAGAGGATGGGGAGAGTTGGTCTTTGTCGAATGAAGGGGGCTTTGACGTGCTTACGAAGCAAGAAGGCAGCACCGAAACCAAGAAAATATACATCTATAATTGCGATTACATGGTGAGGAAAATCGAATATTTCTATTTAAACGGTCAAGTGGCGGCTGTTGCGGAACTGGATAAATATAAAGAAATATCCAAAAACTTTTTTGTTCCCAGCATCGTAAAGATTGTCAACCCTATGGCCATTGGTGCAGGAGATTGCGTCAGCATTACTATTAAGCTGGAGTCTATAAAACCGACTGATTTTACCGAGAAACAACGCAATCTCATCTTCACTCGTCTTAAACCACAAGGTTTTAGGCATATTTATAAAATTGTTGACGGCAAAATTATTGAACAACCACAGTAAATAATCGAGAATGGAGTTTGTTTATGCCCAAAATAAGTTTGAGAAAAAAAATAAGTGAGGGCATATTTTTGCTGGATGGGGCAATGGGGACACAGCTAATTGCCCGTGGTATTAAAGGAGGGGTGTGCAATGATTATCTGAACATTGACTCGCCTGATACCATTTTTGGGATTCACCGAGCTTATTTTCAAGCTGGCAGCAACGCGGTTTTAACCAATACGTTCGGGGCCAACAAATTTGCTTTAGGCCGGCACGGTCTCGGCGACAAAGTCAAAGAGATAAATACGGCAGCAGTGAAAATAGCCCGGCGGGCAGCAGGAGAGGGAAGATACGTCTTAGGAGATATTGGGCCGAGCGGAGATTTTTTGGAACCTCTGGGTAACTTGAAAGCAGATGAATTAGCAAATGCTTTTCGGCAGCAGGCTGAGGTGCTTCTGGCAGGGGGGGTGGATGGATTTATAATCGAGACGATGACCAGCCTTGATGAAGCGGCAATTGCAATCGAAGCTGTAAAGTCTGTTAGTTGTGATGAATTGCCTGTATTTGCGTCGATGGCCTTCGACAAGGTTGCCAAAGGGTTTAAGACAATGATGGGCGTTGACGTCGAATCGGCAGTTGCAAAAATGGTTTCATTAGATGTTAATGTTGTCGGGTTTAACTGCGGAACGTCATCGCTGGATGAATATGTAGAATTAGCAAAAAAGTTCGTCTCTGCGGTGAACACTTTAGACAAAAAGGTATTAGTTTTTGCTGAGCCAAATGCAGGCAAGCCGGAGCTGGTTGACGGCAGGACGATTTATAAGGTTTCGTCTGAAGATTTTGCTTCGGCGGCGGAGAAAATACATTCAGCCGGCGTAAACATAATCGGCGGCTGCTGTGGAACGGGGCCGGAGCACATAAAGGCGATAGCAGAAAAAATTAAAAATAAAATATAAAAAATCAAAAACATTTGAAAGGAGATGAAAAATGAAAGCGGTAACAATATGGTCAATGTGTTTTTTAATTTTTATACCTGTGGTAGTGCTGTTGGTGGCCGGCGGGTGCAGTGTTACACCAGAAAAGGCGGAGGACAAGGTTGTACTATCAGCAGAGGCGCAGGAAGCTATTGCTATTATGAAGGCAAAAGACCCCAGTATCCAGAAATTCTTTGATAAATCATACGGATACGCTGTATTGCCGAAGGTTTTTAAGGGCGCTTTCATAGTAGGCGGCGCACATGGAAGAGGCGAAGTCTATGAAAAAGAAACAATGGTGGGTTATTGCAATATGTCACAGGCATCGCTGGGTTTTTCACTCGGAGGCGAATTTTTCCGGGAGATAGTCTTTTTCAGGGACAAGGAAGATTTGGACGAGTTCAAGTTAGAGGAATATACATTTTCGGCACAGGTAACAGGCGTGGCTCTTAGCGCAGGTGCAGCTGCGAAGGCGGATTACAAATCCGGTATGGCTGTATTTATTATGGCAGATACGGGCTTAATGGTCGATGCATCCTTAGGCGGACAAAAATTCAACTATGAGCCGAAGGTTACTTCAAAATAAAAAAAGTTAAATAATGCTATGGTTTGCAGTTGCTACTCTGTTTTGAGCAGAGGTGTAATTGCTGAGATGGTCTTTTGTGTTGCGCCCTTGTTTCTTCTGATTACGTCCTGGCCGTTGCGGGCGATCTCTTCGGTGAAGTCCGGCTCAGAGAGACATTTTTCCATCACTTGCAGCAATTCCTGTCTGTCTTTTACTATAATGCCGCCTTGAGCAGCTAAAAGGTCGTCTGCGGTCTGTTGAAAATTATAAATCGATGGGCCGAATATTGTGCATTTGCCGAGAGCAGCAGCTTCAATAATATCCGAGCCGCCTAATGGAACGAGAGAACGGCCTGCAAAAATTATAGTGGCAAGTGAATAGAATTTTCTCAAATCACCCATAGTATCACCGAGGATTACCGCTTGTTTGTCGTCTGCAGAGGAAGCTTTTCCTTCTTTGATATGGCTATACCTGATTAAAGAGAACCCCATTTGTTCTATCGACTGCGCCACTTCATCGAATCTTTCCGGTTTACGCGGGACAATGGCTAATCGCAGATTACTGAATTGTTCCTGCTGCTTTAGATTTTTGTAGACGTCGAGAATAATCTGTTCTTCGCCGGGGCCGGTTGCGCCAGCGACCCATAACCTTTCATCGCCAATATTCAACTGTGCTGCGAGTTTATCTGCACCTTCGACCTTATCGGTAATTTGAGCGGTGTCATATTTGAGTGAGCCGGTAACGGATACCTTTTTTGCGGGGCAGCCGATTTCTATGAAGCGCTGAGCGTATTCGTCCGTCTGGGCGAGAATTAGACTTAACCTTCGGAATATTTCCTTAGCAAGTGGTTTTATTTTTTTGTATTTAGAGAAACTTCTATCGGTTAATCGGCCATTGACCACAACAACAGGGACATTGAGCTGGTCAGCGATTAGGACAAAATTGGGCCAAACTTCCAGCTCCATCAGGAGGCAGATTGCCGGCTGGATTCCGTGGAAGGCGCGACGCATTGTACAGGAGAGGTCGAGCGGGAAGTAAAAGACTTTGTGATTGTTACCGAAGACGGCGGTTGCACGGGCAAAGCCGGTATCAGTAGTAGCGCTTATTACGATTTCAAAATCGCTGAACCTGCTTTCAAGCTCTTCGATGATGGTCTTAGCTGCATTAACTTCGCCGAGGCTTACGGCGTGGAGCCAGATACATTTTTTCAGAGCCGGGTCTTTGCGGGTAATTTTGCCAAAGCGATTAGCCCAGCCCGCCCGATAGCGCCCGTATCTGACCATCCGATACAGAACGGTCGGGGTTATTGCTATAGCCGCCAGCAGATATACACAATCTATGAGGAATCTCATTTTTGACCTTTCTGTAAGCCAATGATATTTGCAGGACTTCGCTTTGTCAAACAAATGGTCCGAAACCGGCGGTGGCGGGTAAATCCGTCTTCGCCAAAAGGCTTCGCCGCGACAAGATGGGTTCGACAAGCTCACTACAGGTTGGCTTCGTTTGGGTTCGTTTTGACCAAGTGTCCATTTTACATTTTTCGCTATAATTCGTTGTTTTCATTGAGGTTATAAACAATTTGACTTTGTCCTAAATTGGGTTCGTTTGGCATAATTTATCATAGTTGATTGAACATAGTTCATAGTTGATAGAAATTCTCCTATGGGGTTTCCGCC
>JBAPXT010000002.1:0-1835 GCA_049284355.1 Sedimentisphaerales bacterium | reverse complement strand
CCTAATCTCATCGCCATCCTTAACGGATCTTGTTAAATCTTCAGTAGCAGCTTCCTCTTTATTAATATGGATATGAATAATTCTGCAGGGGTCAGGTGTTTCTATAAATTTATTGAGGGCAGGAAATTGCATAGCAAGATTATGCAGACACTCACTAACGGTATTCCCACTGACCTCAAACGATGTTTTGTTACTGGCATAGTAAGATAAAACCTGGCAAAGATGCAGCGTTATACTCACATTGCCTCCTTTTGCAATTCAGGTGTCTTCAAACTCCATACGCAGGGGGTTTTGCCAGCAACTCCCTCGTTTTCTGAGTAATAAGCTCAATTTCCTCTTCATCCATCAGAAGACCGCGATTGTTGCCAATACCTTGTTCAGTAATACACATCCAATCGGTTACTGCGAGCCCGGCATGTTCAACGGCTTTCTTGGCACAAGCTACTTGACAACCGTCAAGAGCCACTATTCTTTTTGCGCCTTTGGCAGATTCAACCATGCCATCAACATGCGCTGCAATGCCAGCAAGGCTATACATACGCCCAACTTTCTCGATATCGAGGCTCACGGCAGCATGGTTGGTGATTTGCCCACAGTTGGAACCGCCAGAGCAGGGTAACAAAATGATATCCTCGGGTTTGCAATCACAACAAAAAGCTATGTTTTCTTGAAGCTTGTGGTTCATCATCGTAGATCCTCCTTTCGGCTGGCACATTAATGATTACGGAAGAGCAATTATTCGAGTAAGGTCTTTACAATCAACTCTTTAGCCTGCTTAACTTCGTTGTCAGAGATGTAATCCATGACGCCCTTGATATCCTTGCCTATATCCTCGCTGAGCCCCTTCTTTTTCATGTTTATATCCCTTGTCAGCACAATGCTGTTTGTTGGCTTGAATCCAGCCTGCTCAACAATTTTTCGGGCGCATTCGAAAGGACAACCATCAACAGTAATAATCTTCTTGGCCGCTTTGGTTTTACCGAAAACCGACTTCACGTTGGTTGGTAAACCCCCTAGGCACATGATAGCCGCTTTTGTCAGCCCCAATTCTTTAACTGCATCCAGAGAAGCCAGACCACTGGTTATGCCAGTATTTGAAGCTCCCCCAAAACAAGAAAAGATCACATTCTCATGAGTGTTCACTCCTGTCTGCCAAATTTGTTCTTCTGCCATATATTGCTCCTCTTATTAAGCTTGCTATTATTTCCTATCTTTGAGCTAATTCTGTAGTTATAAAAATATCACATTGGTTTTACTGGTTATTTACATTTCCAACTACATTCCTTTTATCAGTCCCATTTATTAAACTTACAAGGCAATCTATTAGCGGCTTTATTTCATTTTCATCTTCGATATGACTGATGTTTATCAGGCGTGACTCCATATTAACGACCATATTTTTGAATCGAAAGGCCAGAAGATTCGCCTCCGGATTATAAGCACAACCTTCGATGATGTTGCTCATGCGCGGCATAGCTGAGCTGATATCACTGGATAGTTTAATGACAGCACGTGTCATCCCTTCGCCCTGTCATTCTCAACCTCCTCCCTTACCTGGGATAATCGAGATTTTATATTTTTCCAACACTTTTTTGGATAAGTCTTTTTTAACCATCTTCCCTCCTTGCTCTTCTGGATTTTAAACTGGTCATCTAGCTTTCTTTGGATAGAGCGGTGGTAATAAACGTAGTCACCTCTGCTTTACTGGGTACACGTCCTGAGAAAACTAGCTTTTCGTTGATTACCAATCCAGGTGTAGAAAGGATAGGATATTCCATTATCTTCTTGATGTCCTTAATATCCTCAACTTTTACATCGATACCCAGTTCCTTCAC
>JBAPXT010000001.1:0-3903 GCA_049284355.1 Sedimentisphaerales bacterium | reverse complement strand
TTGTACTTGTAGCCAGAGTGCTCGGGCTATATGTTGTGCCCGCCTGGTTGCCTATGAGTGGCGGAGTACTTGCGGTGCCGAAGTAGACATCATGAGATGTAGCGCCGCTGCCTGCTGTCCAGCTTAGAGTAGGAGTAAGACTGACATCTGTAGCCCCGGTAGCCGGGCTTGGAGCACTTGCCGCACCGGGAGATGAACATCCTGTTGCAACCTTGACCACATAGCCAATAAGCGAATGGTTCGCAGAGGCTTGGGTAAGGGCCGGTGTTTCGTTGATACCAGCTGCGTATCTATATCCATTCATACCATCATAGCCAGACACTGAAAGGTCAATACCATTGGTCCAGCCGTTTGTTACCAAATATGTGCCCGCAGCACTGCTGGCAGCACTTTCAATTATGATATCTCCATTGCTCGTGGCAATCGGAGTTGTTGCAAATGAGTAAACAGAAGTTAAGCCGTTTTTGGCATTAGCTCCGAGGAGAGTTGTTTGGTTAACGTTCTGAAGGATTACACTGGTGTATGTAACATTGGCAGGTGCGTTGGTCCATGTTGGAGTAAAGGCAGGAGGAGAGCCGCTTGCAGCAGTGATGCCGGCATCGTTGAGGATAAATGCCGCAACGTATGCTCGGCTGGAGGATGAACCGATGATTTGATCGGTGATCTTCGTCATTGCTTGTCCGCCATAGGTCACGCCGGTCAGACTTGATGCACTACTACTCTTTGCATGTGCAACAAAGACCAATGCACGATTAGTGCCTGTCACTTTTGTGTGAGTCGTACCTGTTACCCATGAATCTAAGAATTGAACATAGGTGCTGGTTGCTGCAGTATAATTCTGACCTGTTTGATTAGCTGATAAATTGTTGTATGTCATATTGGCCGGCGTGAACGTATATCCGGCCTTTGCGGGCGTTACTGTGCCGTAGAAACCTGCAGGGACTTGAGCAGTGTAATTGCCGCTGGCGTCGGTGGTAGGCCAACTGTTCGCGTCGGTAAGGCTGGTGCCGGGCAGACCCCTTATCTGTACGCCGGCAATGGGTGAACCGCCCGATGTTATCGTACCGGAAATAGTGTAAGTTGTTGTTCCGATTAGACCATAGTTTATGCCAAACTGCGGTATGTCCGTGGCCCAGGCATAATCCGATGTATCAATATACGTAAGACCCTGACGTATCCCGCCATCGTGGTCGTTGTCGGAATCTAATATTTTATTGATGACATTATTGTACTTGGTAAACGAATCAGCGCCTCTTATTTGACTTAAAGCATAATGGCCCCAGGCATACCATCCATCCATGCCGTATTCATAGTTGTTGGTTACGTTGTTCATCGCGTTAGCAGGCATATATGTGTTTGCGGTTTCCGCCCATGCGGCCGCTCCGCTGGCGTTATTTGGATCTTTATAGTATGAGTTCATAACTCCCCAGACAGCAATGCCGCCTGAAACCGCCCAACTCTCTGCAGAAAAGTTTGAGGTAGTACCGAGCCAGGTTCTAACGTTACCTCCGAGGACAACAGCTCTAGCGCGGTATGCGGCACTACCAACATTCAAACCATATTGATAGAGGGCACCGCAGGCAATTCCGGTGCACAAAGCGTCTGGAAGTGCAGTTGTGCTGGGGGTATAGCTAACCAGAGCATTTGCGCACGATGTTGCGTAGGATGAATGGTCAACGTATCCGGCCCTGCCTTGATATACCTGCCTGTATTTCATCTCTGCCAGCAGACCCCAACCAATGTTATATGTGCTGTAGTAAGGCAGTGGATTTCCGAGGGAACCGCCTTCGAGCCAGGCGGGGTTGGCAAGGCAATAAGTCCAGGCATTATTTATTCTTGTTTGATAGGTGGTATAGTCTCCGGTTAGCTCGGCATATCGTGACCATATCCATATTGCCTCCTGTGTGTTGTCAGTTTCCACAGCAGTGGTATAGTCCTCACCTTCTTGTATTCCGCCGCTCGCCTGCTGCTGCCCGGTGAGCCAAGCTGCCTCTTTGAGGAATTTAGCCTTGTAGTCATAAGCGTTTGCAGGTACGGCCACAGCGCTAATTATCATAGCGCACAAAGCCAACAGGCTGACCGTTGTTTTTACGTTTGCTGTTGTTAATAACCGTTTCATCACTTTTACCTCCATAAATTTTGGGTTAGATAAAGAAAAATTTCATTTTTTGCCGGTCGCACCCAATGCGCAAACCAGGCCCATACATCCTTGTTGGCTTGAAAATACCGAAAGGCCGGGTTCTCTTACAACATGCCAGCCCTCTTCATCCGTGAATACAAATCAAAAAACCAAGGCTGAACTCAGCCTTGGTTTTTGCCTTCTTTATTCAGTTAAGGAAGAACGCACTAAATGGAACTTTAGAGTCCCAGCGGCCTTCTGCAATTAAAACCAAATACCTTTTTTCCCAATGGTAAATGGGAAAACTTGGAATGAAACGCCCAAATTTTCTCACCGCACCTCCTGAAAATCATACTAAGTACTTGTAGAATAAGATTTTACCAAATCAACCACTACAAAAGCAAGAAAATTATTGCCAAAAGTAGAAAAATTTGATGAAAAAACTCTTTGTGTGTTTTTGGGATTAATTGCCTGAAAAACCGGGTTTTACAAGCATAAAGAGAGTTTTATCGGCACATCGCAAAATAAACAGTTGCACAATACGGTCATTCTGGCACAAATTATACGAATATCTGTGGCTGTATTATCGGTCCTACCTGCCCTGCCAAGGCGGCTAAAAAACGGGAGTTATCAACTCTATCATTGACTATTTTGTAATCTTTTTTTCCGGTTTGAAAAGTAACTTAGCAGTATTCCCAGTTCAAACAGCAAATACATCGGAATTGCCAGCGCAAAGAGGGAAAACATATCGGAGCCGGGCGTGGCAACAGCAGCCAAGACAACGGCGCCGAGCATAACAAACCTCCGCGATTTCTGAAACGCTTCGATTGAAATAAGGCCTGTTTTGTTCAGGAAAAAAATGGCTACCGGCGTCTGAAAGGTAATACCGAAAACCAGCATCATAATATTTATGAAACTCACATAATCCTTGAACGTAAAATTGGAGGCGACACCGAGAACCTTCTTATTGAACAAGATGAGCATTTTAAGCGTGGTTGGTGCGATAACAAACATAAAAAACAAAGCGCCTATAATAAACAACCCTGCTGAGAGAGGCACGGCAAAATATACATAGCGTTTTTCGTGGGGGTAGAGGCCTGCTGCGACAAACATCCACAACTGGTAAAAAATCCAGGGGGACGAGACAACCACCGCTGCAATCATAGCTATTTCCATATAGGTGGTGAAGCCGTCCGCGGGCGCAAGGCTTTGCAGCCGTGCGTTCTGTCCCATAGCGGAAATATAAGGCCCTTCGATAAATGATATTATCAGCTTGCCGAATACGACAGCGAGAATAAAAGCCATTACGAAACCGGCCATCGCAAGAATTATCCGCGAACGCAATTCCTCAAGATGGTCCCCCAGACTCATAACAGTTTCGTGAAGGTCTTGTTTGGTATCAGCAGAACCCATTTTAGTTGATGACCGACTATTGATGATTGATTATTTATCCGAGCCGTCAATAATCAGTCATCGTGGTTAATGTCATTCAGGCCGGCGGCATCTTTGGTCTGGTTGACTATATCATCTTTGGTTTTCTTTACCTCCTTAGTCACATCATCTACGGCGTCCTGTCCTTCGCTGAGGCCTTTTTTGAACTCGGTGAGGCTCTTGCCCAGTCCACGGGCAACTTCAGGCAGCCTTTTGCCGAACAGCAGCAGAGCGACTATAAGGATAACCACCCATTCCCATCCGCCAGGCATCCAAGCCAGTATATTTCCCAAATTTTCAGTCATTTCGGTCTCCTTTTTATACTCAAACCATTATAACGCACCCCAAACTGC